>NZ_JBDYKJ010000041.1:0-41823 GCF_040012395.1 Nocardioides sp. 31GB23
TTGGGCACGGTGTACATCCTTCCAGCGGCACCTCTCGGCACCACAGATCAGATGTCACCTACTCGTGCAGCAGTCCCGACCTCACTTCTACAAGATCGGCCGCCACCTCGTCACCACCATCGGAGACCTGCGGTGCTGGATCGAACTGCAGAAGCGCACCGTGGACTCGCAGTCCTAGATGTACTGACCACGGAGGTTAGGAACGGCGCGGCGTCCGGACATGGGTGAAGGCCTCCGGTGAGGTGTGGAGCTACCACAGCAACCACCACTCACCAAGAGGCCTTCGTGACCCACGCTATGTCACCCCTGTCCGAAACCGGTCGTCTGCGTATCGCGCGCTGCGTGGTCGACCAACACTGGCCGCTGCGACGCGCTGCTGAGCGGTTCAACGTCTCGGTCACCACCGTGCGGCGCTGGCCCGATCGCTACCGCGAGCACGGGCCAGCGGGCATGGCCGATCGCTCCTCACGGCCGCGCTCGTGTCCTCACCGCACACCCACCAAGACCGAGCGACGGGTCCTGGGGCTGCGGGTCTCACGGCGATGGGGCCCAGCACGCATCGCCTACCGCCTCGGGCTGCAGCCCTCCACGGTGCACAAGATCCTGCGCCGCTACGGCTGCCCGCCGCTGGCCTGGACCGACCCCGCCACCGGGGTACGCGTGCGCGGCCCCCAGGGCAGCCGGCGCGTCGTGCGCCGCTACGAGCACGACGCCCCCGGCGACCTGGTCCACGTCGACATCAAGAAGCTCGGCCGGATCCCCGACGGCGGCGGTCACCGCATCCACGGCCGCCAACAGGGCAAGAAGAACCGCCGCTCGATCAAGCATGGCTACTGGTACATCCACAACGCTGTCGACGACCACTCACGCCTGGCCTACAGCGAGCTGCTCAGCGATGAGAAGAAGGAGACCGCTGTCGCGTTCTGGAACCGCGCCCAGGCCTACTTCGAGTCAGCCGGCATCACCATCACTCGCGTGCTGACCGACAACGGGTCCTGCTACCGCTCACAAGTCTTCGCCAAGACCCTCACCGACGCCGCGATCACCCACAAGCGGACCCGCCCCTACCGGCCACAGACCAACGGCAAAGTCGAACGGTTCAACCGCACCATGCTCGAGGAATGGGCCACGCCCAGCCCTACCTGTCCGAGTCAGAACGCGCCGCAGTCCCCAGCCTTCCCCGACTTCCTCCACACCTACAATCACCACCGAGGCCACACCTCACTGGCCGGCAAGACCCCCGCAGACCGCGTACCCAACCTCCGTGGGGAGAACACCTAGAGCCCATCGTCCACAGCTGCGGCAAAGAGCCGCTGTTGTGCACACAAGACGGTTCCCGTACACGCGACTGGGACCGCACGATGTTCGCTGTTGTGGGGAGGTGACCTCGTGGCCAGCATTACGCGACGCTCGAACGGGCGATGGCGGGCTCGCTACCGCGATGAAAACGGCAAAGAGCACGCCAAGCACTTCGATCGAAAGGTCGATGCCCGCCGTTGGCTGGACCAGGTTGTCGCGTCCGTGGTTCGTGGCGACTACGTCGACCCTGCAGCCGGAAACATCACCGTCACGCGGTACGCCGAGCAGTGGGAGGCGGTGCAAGTCTCGAGCGCGGGGACTCGGCGGATCGTTGACAACGCATTGCGTCTGCATCTCCTTCCTGCGCTAGGGCACCACAAGATCGGCTCAGTGCGGCCGACCACCGTGCAGGGCTTCGTCCGCGATCTAGAGGTCGAGGGGCTCTCAGCAGGCACCGTGAGGAACATCTACGACGTCGCCGCCAGGGTCTTCGCCGCCGCCGTCGACGACCGGATCATCGCCCACACACCGTGCCGCAAGATCAGGCTGCCCAAGGGCGGCAACGAGGAGGTGGTGCCTCCCACGGTGGACGAGGTCGCCGCCATCATCGACGTCATCGACGACCGGTGGGTGGCCCTCATTGTGCTCCTGGCCGGCTCAGGCCTTCGGATCGGGGAGGCGCGAGGGTTGGAGGTCCGCGACGTGGACCTGGGGCGCCGCACCATCCGGGTCGAACGCCAACGCTTGCAGAACGGAGAGGTTCATGCGCTGAAGTCGAAAGCATCCCGTCGGACCGTCCCGATCGGACAAGTGGTTGTGGAGGAGCTCGCTGCGCACCTCTCGGCGTACGCGACAGACGGACCGCTGTTCGTCGATGAGCTCGGTCGCGCACTGCCGTACTGGCGGTGGAAGCGGGTGCTGGCTGAAGCGTGCAGGGAAGCCGGCGTCGACGTGGGCTCGCACGGCCTGCGGCACTTCGCCGCCTCAGCCTTGATCGCCGGGGGAGCGTCGGTGAAACAGGTCCAGGCCTTCCTGGGGCATGCGTCCGCGGTGATCACGTTGCGGACCTATGCCCACCTGTGGCCAGGAGATGAGGACCGGACCCGGAACGTGCTCGACGCCGCCCTCGGCCCGCTTGCGGACTCGCTGCGGACCGGGACGGCGTCGAGGAGGTGAAACTGCAGGTCAGACGACCTGCGCAGGGGGTCAGCCCTTCTTGGTCTCCCAGAAGATCTCGGCGATCTCGTCGATCTTGGCCAGCAGCTGGTCGGCCACGTCGGCGTCGAGCGCACCCTTGGCGCCGGACGCGCCGGCGAGCTTGGTGGCCTCGTTGACCAGCACGTGCAGCTGGGGGTACTTCTCGAAGTGCGGCGGCTTGAAGTAGTCGGTCCACAGCACCCACAGGTGGTGCTTGACCAGCTCGGCCCGCTGCTCCTTGATCAGGATCGCGCGGGTGCGGAAATCGGGGTCGTCGTTGTCGGCGACCTTGGCGATGATGCCCTTGATCGACTCGGCCTCGATGCGGGCCTGCGCGGGGTCGTAGACACCGCAGGGCAGGTCGCAGTGGGCAGACACCTCGACGGTGGGCGCGAACAGCTTGGCGAACATGCAGGTCCTCTCGTACGTCGTCTGGCTTCTGGCTGGGACACTACTCCGCGTGAGCGACACGTCCCCACCCGCTCGGGCGGGTCGAGCCCCGCGCCCCGGCAACGCCCGCAGCCGGTCGTGGGGCTGGGCGCTGGTGCGCGGCGACTCGATGCGCCCGGGCCTGCGTCCCGGTGACCGCCTGCTCGTCTCCTACCGGCGCCCGGTGCGCCCCGGGCGCATGGTCGTCGCCCGGCTGGGCGACGGCACGCTGGCGGTCAAGCGTGCCGCCGAGCGGCGTCGTACGGCGTCGGGCGCGCCGGGGTGGTGGCTGCTCAGCGACGACCCCCACGTCGGCGTCGACTCGCGGCACCGGGGGCCGGTGCCGGAGCCCGACGTGCTGGGCGTCGTGGTCGCCCGGGCCTGGCCGCGGCCCCGGCGGCTCTGAGGCGCGGCTCGCCCGTGCGGTGTGACCCACCGCACGGTGGGACGCCCCCCGGGGCGTCGGCCCCGCTGTGCGAGACTGCGATCACGCGCACCCCGCCCGGGTCCCGGCGCTCCGAGGCACCACCCCGCCCGTCGAGCCGGATCCGTCCCCGACGGCCCTCAGCCTGGAAAGACCTCAACGAGATGTCCTCAGTCCCCGAGCCGCCCCAGCCGGCCACCGCCACGAGCCACCCGTTCGAGGGCGACCCCGTCTTCGACCTGCACCTGGGCGGCAAGATGCGGGTCGCCGCGACCGCGCCGCTCAAGGACGCCGCCGACCTGTCGCTGGCCTACACGCCGGGTGTGGCCCTGGTGTGCGAGGCGATCGCCGCCGACCCGAGCATGACCCAGCACTACACCTGGGTGCCCAACACGGTCGCGGTGGTCAGCGACGGGACCGCGGTCCTCGGGCTCGGCGACATCGGCCCCTCGGCCGCGATGCCGGTGATGGAGGGCAAGGCGGTGCTGTTCAAGCAGTTCGGCGGCGTCGACGCCGTCCCGATCTGCCTGGACACCACCGACACCGAGCAGATCATCGAGACCGTCGCCCGCCTGGCGCCGAGCTTCGGCGGCATCAACCTCGAGGACATCTCGGCGCCGCGGTGCTTCGAGATCGAGGACCGCCTCAAGGAGATCCTCGACATCCCGGTCTTCCACGACGACCAGCACGGCACCGCCGTGGTGGCGCTCGCCGCGCTGAAGAACGCGCTCAAGATCACCGGTCGGGAGGCGGCGACGACCCGCGTGGTCATCTCGGGTGCCGGGGCCGCCGGCGTCGCCGTCGCCAAGATCCTGCTCGAGGCGGGCATCACCGACCTGGCCGTCACCGACCGCAAGGGCGTCCTGCACTCCTCGCGCGGCGACCTGACCCCGGTCAAGAAGGCCCTCGCCGAGATGACGGCCGACAAGACCGGGCGCACCGGGACCCTGGGCGACGTGCTCGCCGGCGCCGACGTCTACCTCGGCGTCTCCGGCGGCACCGTGCCCGAGGAGGACGTGGCGCGGATGGCGCCCGACGCCATCATCTTCGGGCTGGCCAACCCCACGCCGGAGGTGCACCCCGACATCGCGCACAAGTACGGCCGGGTGGTGGCCACCGGCCGCTCGGACTTCCCCAACCAGATCAACAACGTGCTGGCCTTCCCGGGGATCTTCCGCGGTGCGCTCGACGTGCACGCCACCAGCATCACCGAGGGCATGAAGCTCGCGGCGGCCAACGCCCTGGCCGAGCTGGTCGGCGACGACCTGAGCGAGACCTTCGTCATCCCCTCGCCCTTCGACGAGCGGGTGCCGGGCGCGGTGTCCAGCGCGGTCGCCGAGGCGGCGCGGCGCGACGGGGTCGCGCGCCGCTGACGTGGTGCGGGCCCTCACCGCTGCGGGTGGTCGCCGACGAGTAACGTGAGCCACATGTTCGCCGTCTACGCCGACTCCTTCTCCTCCGACGACCCGCTGTCCGGCCTGGTGGTGGGCGAGCGCCCCGAGCCCGAGGCCCCCGACGGCTGGACCACGGTCACCGTCAAGGCAGCCTCGCTGAACCACCACGACGTGTGGTCGCTGCGCGGCGTGGGCCTCAAGCAGGAGGCGCTGCCGATGATCCTCGGCTGCGACGCCGCCGGCCTCGACGAGGACGGCAACGAGGTCGTGGTGCACGCCGTGGTGAGCGACCCGTCCTGGAGCGGCGACGAGACCTTCGACCCCAAGCGCTCGCTGCTCTCCGAGCGCCACCAGGGCACCTTCGCCGACAAGGTGGTCGTGCCGCGCCGCAACGTGGTGCCCAAGCCGGCCTCGCTCTCCTTCGAGGAGGCCGCCTGCCTGCCGACCGCCTGGCTGACCGCCTACCGGATGCTCTTCACCCGTGGCGACCTGACCGCGGGCGACACGGTGCTGGTGCAGGGCGCAGGCGGTGGCGTCGCGACCGCGGCGATCATCCTGGGGCGCGCGGCGGGGCTGCGGGTGCTGGCCACCAGCCGCGACGAGGCCAAGCGGGCCCGGGCGCTCGAGATCGGGGCCCACGAGGTCTTCGAGTCCGGCGCACGGCTGCCCGTCAAGGTCGACGCCGTGATGGAGACGGTCGGCCGGGCCACCTGGTCGCACTCGGTGCGCTCGCTGAAGCCCGGCGGACGCCTGGTCATCTCCGGCACCACCTCCGGCCCCCAGCTCGACGACGCCGAGCTGACCCGCATCTTCTTCCTGCAGCTCTCGGTGGTGGGCTCGACCATGGGTACCCGCGACGAGCTGGCCTCCCTGGTCTCCATGCTCGACGCGACCGGCGCCCGCCCGCTCGTCGACCGGGTCCTGCCGATGGAGCAGGCCGCCGAGGGCTTCGCCGCCATGATCGACGGCGACGTCTTCGGCAAGGTCGTGCTGACCCGCTGAGCGCGACCGTGAGCACCCGCACCCACCTGCTGACCGGCGCCGGGTCGGGCATCGGAGAGGTCCTGGCCCGTCTGCTGCGCGAGCGCGGCGACGAGGTGTGGCTGCTGGCCCGCTCCGACGAGCGTGCCGGCGAGCTCGCCGAGGCCTGCCCCGGTGCCCGCACGCTGGTCGCCGACCTCGCCGACCCCATCGCGGTCGAGGCGTTGGCCGACCGGCTGCCGCGGCGGCTCGACTCGCTCGTGCACGCCGGCGGCGTCGTCGAGCTCGGCACCGTGGGCGAGCTCTCGGCCGCGGCCTGGGTCGAGACGGTCACCGTCAACCTCGTGGCCCCCGCCGTCCTGACCCGGCTGGCCCTCCCGGCCCTGCGCTCGGCGCGCGGCACCGTCGTGCTGGTCAACTCCGGTGCCGGGCTGGTCGCCAAGCCGCAGTGGTCGGCGTACGCCGCCAGCAAGCACGGGCTCAAGGCGCTCGCCGACTCACTGCGCGCGGAGGAGTCGGAGCACGGCGTGCGGGTGAGCACGATCTATCCCGGCCGCACCGCCACGGCGATGCAGGAGAAGGTGCACGCCCAGGAGGGCAGGGACTACGACCCGTCGCAGTGGATCGACCCGGCCACCGTCGCCGCGGCGATCCTGCAGGCCCTCGACCTGCCCGACGACGCGGTGCTGACCGACCTGTCGCTCACGCCTCGGGGCTAGCGGGTCGCCGGCCGCTGCGTCCTCACGTGCGCGAGCGCCAGTTGAGGGCGCCGACCAGCACCATCCGCAGCTGGGTGCGGGCCTTCTCCACGATCTGCCTCTCGGCCTCGGGCCGCTGCGCGGCGGCGAGGATCTCCTCGGCCACGGCCACCATCGCCGAGACGATCAGGCCCGAGAGGATGCGCAGGTCCTCGGGCGACCAGTCGACGGTGCCCGGCAGGCGGGCGAGGTCGGTGGCCAGCTCGCGCTCGCACAGCTCGATCTCGTGGCGGATGGCCTCGCGGACCGCCGGCTGGCCCGCGGTGCGCTCGCGGGCGATGAAGGCGAAGTGGGAGCGCTGGCGGTGGACGTGGTCGACCAGGATGGAGACCGAGCCGTCGACGATGTCGGTGGTGGAGCCCTGGTCGCGCCGCACGTCGCGCAGCAGCGCTCGCAGCGACGCGAACGACTCGTCGACGAGGCTCAGGCCCAGCGACTCGATGGAGTCGAAGTGGCGGTAGAAGCCGGTGGGGACGATCCCCACCTCCTTGGCGACCTGTCGCAGCGAGAGGGCCACCAGGCTGCTGTCCTCGCAGAGCTCGAGCGCGGCGTCGAGGATCGCTCGACGGGTGCGCTCCTTGCGCTCGACACGGGTCTGGGTCACGCGTCGATGCTATCGCCGTCGGGTGGCCGCCCCGCTGCGGGCCCGGGGCCCCGGGTGGTGCGGCTCACCCGGGGGTGCCGTTGACGGCGGGCCAGGTGGGTCGTCATAGTTTCGGTGTACGTACGTTCACTGAATTGTGGAGGAAGTCATGGGTGTCCTCAGCGCCGTCCTGCAGTCCCGCGCCGCGGCCGCCCTGGCCTCGCCCCACGGCGTGGACCGGTTCCTCGAGCAGGTCAACCCGCTCTGGGCCGCGCACGAGGTGCGGGGCCGCGTCGTCGACGTGCGGCGCGAGACAACGGGTGTGCACCCGGTCAGCACGCTGACGGTGCAGCCCACCTCGACCTGGCGCGGGCACCGCGCGGGGCAGCACGTGCAGGTCGGCGTCGACCTGCCGGGGGCTCGTCGGGCCACGCGCTGCTTCTCGGTGTCGTCGGCGGCCTCGGGCCCGGGAGAGCGGTTCACGCTGACGGTGCGCGCCCACGACGACGGCGACGAGCGCACCTCGCTCTCGCGCCACCTGGCGACCGCGGCGACCCCCGGCACCCTGCTGCACCTGAGCCAGGCCGGGGGCGAGTTCACCATGCATGCCACGCCCGCGACGCCGACCCCGCACCCGGTGCTGCTGATCAGCGGCGGGTCGGGCATCACCCCGGTGATGTCGATGCTGCGCACGCTGCTGCGTGACGGCTACGACGGGCGCGCCGGACGCCCGGTCACGTTCCTGCACTACGCGAGGAGCGCCACCGAGCAGATCTACGCCGAGGAGCTCGCCGCCATCGCGCGCTTCGACAACCACGTCGACGTGCGGGTGGTGCACACCGGGGCGGGCGGGCAGCGGTTCGGCCCCGCCGCGCTGGCCCGTCTGGTGCCCGGGTTCCGCGACACCGACACCTGGGCCTGCGGTCCGACCGGGCTCGTGCAGGCCGTGCAGGCGGCGTACGACGGCAGTGAGCGACTGCGCGTCGAGCACTTCAAGGCGCCCGCCAGCCCCCTGGGCGCCGAGGAGGCCCAGGGCGAGACCAGCTTCGCCCGCAGCGGGCTCGGCGCCGCCAACACCGGCGAGACCCTGCTCGCCCAGGCCGAGGCGCTCGGGCTGCGCCCGCAGACGGGCTGCCGGATGGGCATCTGCTTCTCCTGCACCACCCGCAAGACCAGCGGCACCGTGCGCGACGTCGTCACCGGCGAGGAGTCCGCGCGTCCCGACGAGGACGTGCGCATCTGCGTGTCCGCCCCCGTCGGCAGCTGCACCGTCGATCTCTGAGCCTTCACCCCCGAGAGGACACACCTTCATGACCACCACCGCGAGCACCGACGCCGGCCCCAGCCCCCGGCTCACCCCCGACCAGCTCGACGCCCTCGGCGCCGAGATGGACGCGATCCGCCAGCGTGTGCTGGCCGCCCTCGGCGAGGCCGACGCCGACTACATCCACGGGGTCGTGCGTCTGCAGCGCCGTCTCGAGGTCGCCGGCCGGGCCCTGTTCTACCTGCCGCCCGCCTGGCCACTGGCCGTGGCGGCCCTGAGCGTCTCGAAGATCCTCGACAACATGGAGATCGGCCACAACGTCATGCACGGCCAGTACGACTGGATGGGCGAGCCCGGCCTGAGCTCGCGGATGTACGAGTGGGACAACGTGTGCCCCTCCGAGCAGTGGCGCTACTCCCACAACTACATCCACCACACCTTCACCAACGTGCTCGGCAAGGACCGGGACATCGGCTACGGCATCCTGCGCATGGACGAGGACCAGCCCTGGCACCCCTACTACCTCGGCAACCCCGTCTACGCGTTCCTGCTGATGGTCTTCTTCGAGTGGGGCGTGGCGATGCACGACCTGGAGGTCGAGAACATCGTGGCCGGCCGCCGCTCCCTGGCCGACAACAAGGCCCTGCACGCGGGGATCATGCGCAAGGTGCGCCGCCAGGCGCTCAAGGACTACGTGCTCTTCCCGGCCCTCACGGGACCGTTCTTCCCGCTGACCCTGGCCGGCAACGCCACGGCCAACCTGGTGCGCAACGTCTGGGCCTTCAACATCATCTTCTGCGGGCACTTCCCGGCCGGGGTGGCGACCTTCTCGGAGGAGGAGTGCGAGGACGAGTCCCGCGGGCACTGGTACTACCGCCAGCTGCTGGGCTCGGCCAACATCGACGGCGGGTCGCTGTTCCACCTGATGACCGGCAACCTGTCGTTCCAGGTCGAGCACCATCTCTTCCCCGACCTGCCCGCCCGTCGCTACCCGGAGATCTCCGGTGAGGTGCGGGAGATCTGCGAGCGCTACGGCCTGCCCTACAACACCGGCCCGCTGGGCAAGCAGCTGCTGAGCGTGGCCCGCAAGATCTGCCGCCTGGCCCTCCCGGACCGTCGCAGGGAGCAGCCGTCGCAGGCGGCCGAGCAGCCCGCCGCCGCCTGAGTCGTCCGGCGTGAGCGAGCCCACCTGGCCAAGAGCGTCCGTGGCGGTGAGACTGAGGCCATGAGCCAGACCCCTGAGCAGCGCGGCGAGGAGCGGCTGAGCCGTGCCGAGATCGGCAAGGACGCCGCGCAGAGCGCCGTCGAGGCCGCGGCCACCACCGTCGGCGAGGTCGCCACGATCGTCACCGGGGCGGTCAAGGGCGTGGCCGGGGCCCTGGGCGGCCTGGCCACCGAGGTCTTCGAGATCCGCGAGGCCGCCCGTCGCGCGGCCGAGCGCTCGGAGGAGTGAGCCTGCTCAGCCGAACGACAGCGTGAAGTCGCGCTGGCGGAAGGAGAGCAGGTGTCGGCGACCGGCCAGCCAGCCCAGCGGGCCGGCGGGGTCGAAGTCCCACCGGGCGGTGCACGGGGCCACCTTCGAGCGCCCGGCCATGTCGGTCTCCACCGGCACGGTGTGGGCATCGATCGGGGCCTGCCAGGTGCCGCCCTTGGCGGGCACCCGCGGCGCCAGTGACGACAGGTCGCTGAAGCGCGCGCTGGCGACCGGCAGCCCAGCGGTGCTCATCGACCACGACGCCCGCGAGAGCGGGCCCCGCTGCGAGGTCGACGACTCGAAGTCGCCCAACCCCTTGGGGATCGCCCAGAGCCCACGACCGCCCGCCACCGAGGCGGGGGAGTCGACCCAGATGTCGGTGATGCTGACCCGGCGCTCGCCGGCGGGGGTGCGCATCACGCGCGCCACCAGCAGCTCGGAGTAGGTCAGCGGGCTGCCCTCCTCGTAGGAGACGAAGGCGGCGCCGTAGACGCCCTTCGGGTGCTGCTCGTCCACGTCGTGGCCGACGCGGAAGACCGAGACCCACATCTGGCCCACCATCTGCCAGGGCGCCGGCGGGTAGTCCACCGAGCCGTTGCCAGGAGCGGGGGAGGAGGTCGCGTCCGTGCTCATCGCCGGAGTCTAGCCACGCCACCGCCCCCGCGTCCGCATTCTGACAGGTCAGTCTTCCGGATCGTCGAGCCGGGCCAGCCAGGTCGCCAGACGCTCCACCGCGGTCTCGAACTCCGGGTGGGTGTCGGTGAAGGCCTGCAGCTGCTCGGCGAGCCACGCCAGGGTGACCTCCTCGTCACCCCGGCGTCGCTCGAGCTCCTCGATGCCCCGGTCCGTGTAGTACATGGCCTCAGGCGAACGCCTGGTCGAGCAGGTCCTTCTGCTCGGCCTGGTGGCGCTTGGCGGTGCCGACCGACGGGGAGGAGGACTCCGGGCGGGTGACCGGCTCGACCTGTGCGTCGACCTCGGGCCAGGCGTTGAGCTGGTAGTGCGGCCACGGGCCCATGTTGCGGGGCTCGTCCTGGACCCAGCGCACCGTCTTGAGGTGCGGGTAGCGTGCGATCTCGGCCTTGATGTCGTCGAGCGGTCGCGGGTAGAGCTGCTCGACGCGCGCGATGGCGAAGCGCTCCGAGCCCTCCCGCTTGGCCCGCTCGACCATCAGGTCCCAGGTCACGCGACCCGAGCAGATGAGCAGGGTGTCCACCTTCGAGGCGTCCGCGTCGGCGTCGCCGATGAAGGGCCGGAAGGTGCCCGAGGTGAAGTCCTCGGGCTGCGAGGCGGCCTCCTTGCGCTTGAGCATCGACTTGGGCGTGAAGACGATCAGCGGGCGGTGCGCCTCGCCCAGCGAGTGCTGGCGCAGCAGGTGGAAGTACGACGCCGGCGTCGAGGGCTGGGCGACCACGAACGCCTCGTCGGCGGCCATGGTCAAGAAGCGCTCGATGCGGGCCGAGGAGTGGTCGGGGCCCTGGCCCTCGTAGCCGTGCGGCAGCAGCAGCACGACGCCTGACTGCTGGCGCCACTTGGTCTCGCCGGCCGAGATGAACTCGTCGATGACGGTCTGCGCGCCGTTGACGAAGTCGCCGAACTGCGCCTCCCACAGCACCAGCGCCTCGGGACGCGCCACGGAGTAGCCGTACTCGAAGCCGAGCGCGGCGTACTCGGAGAGCAGCGAGTCGTAGAGGTAGAGCTTGGCCTGGTCCTCGGTCAGCGACGACAGCGGCGTCCACTCGTCGGCGTTGACGCGGTCGATGATGGTGCCGAAGCGCGAGACGAACGTGCCGCGGCGCGAGTCCTGGCCGGCCAGGCGGACCGGGCGGCCCTCCATCAGCAGCGCGCCGAAGGCCAGCACCTCGCCGGTGCCCCAGTCGATGGGGCCCTCGGTGATGGCCTTGGCGCGGCGCTGCAGCTGCGGCATCACCTTGGGGTGCACGGTGAAGCCCTCGGGCGGGGTGACGTAGGCGTCGGCGATCCGCTTGAGGTACTCCAGCGGCACCGAGGTGTCGGCCTCGCCGGTGGGCTTCTCGGGGTAGTCGGGGACCGTGGTCCACTCCGAGGGGTGGCCGGTGGCCTCGCGCACCTCGGTGAAGACGCGCTCGAGCTGCTGCTGGTAGTTCTTGAGGACCTGCTCGGCCTCCTCGATCGTGATGTCGCCACGACCGATGAGGGACTCGGTGTAGAGCTTGCGCACCGAGCGCTTCTGCTCGATCAGGTCGTACATCAGCGGCTGCGTGTACGACGGGTCGTCGCCCTCGTTGTGGCCGCGTCGGCGGTAGCAGACGAGGTCGATGACGACGTCCTTGTTGAAGGCCTGGCGGTACTCGAAGGCCAGCCGGGCCACGCGGATGCAGGCCTCGGGGTCGTCGCCGTTGACGTGGAAGATCGGCGCCTGGACCATCCGGGCCACGTCGGTGCAGTACAGCGAGGAGCGCGACGAGCCGGGGGAGGTGGTGAAGCCGACCTGGTTGTTGACCACCAGGTGCACGGTGCCGCCGGTGCGGTAGCCGCGCAGCTGGGAGAGGTTGAGGGTCTCAGCGACCACGCCCTGGCCCGCGAAGGCCGCATCGCCGTGGACCAGCAGCGGCAGCACCGGGTAGGCGCTGCCCTGGTCGAGGACGTCCTGCTTGGCGCGGGCGATGCCCTCGAGCACCGGGTCGACGGCCTCGAGGTGCGAGGGGTTCGCGGCCACCGAGACCTTGACGGTCTCGCCGCTCTCGGCCTCGAACTCGCCCTCGGCGCCGAGGTGGTACTTCACGTCGCCGGAGCCCTGCACGGTGCGGGGGTCGATGTTGCCCTCGAACTCGCGGAAGATCTGGGAGTAGTTCTTGCCCACGATGTTGGCCAGCACGTTGAGCCGGCCACGGTGGGCCATGCCCATCGTGACCTCGTCGAGGCCCGACTCGGCCGCGGCCTCACAGATCTCGTCGATGACCGGGATCGTGGTCTCGCCGCCCTCGAGCGAGAACCGCTTCTGGCCGACGAACTTGGTCTGCAGGAACGTCTCGAAGGCCTCGGCCTGG
This sequence comes from Nocardioides sp. 31GB23, assembly GCF_040012395.1. Classification (NCBI taxonomy): domain Bacteria; kingdom Bacillati; phylum Actinomycetota; class Actinomycetes; order Propionibacteriales; family Nocardioidaceae; genus Nocardioides; species Nocardioides sp. 31GB23. The sequence goes on from NZ_JBDYKJ010000041.1 coordinate 12,833, forward strand.
TTGAGCTTGAGCAGGATCCGCAGCTGCTCCTCGCGGGGCGGCTTGGTGTGCGGCTGCTCGACGCGCTCCTGGATCCAGCGACGCTGCTCGGGATCCATGATGTGCATGTACTCGATGCCGGTGGTGCGGCAGTAGGAGTCGCGCAGGATGCCCAGGATGTCGCGCAGGCGCATGAAGCGCCGCCCGGTGCCGCCGAAGGAGCCGGTGGCGAACTCGCGGTCGAGGTCCCACAGGCTCAGCCCGTGCGTCTCGATCTCGAGGTCGGGGTGGGTGCGCTGGCGGTACTCGAGCGGGTCGGTGTCGGCCATCATGTGACCGCGCACCCGGTAGGCGTGGATCAGCTCCAGGATGCGCGCCTGCTTGCTGATCTCGTCGTCGTGCGACGTCGCGATGTCGTGGCCCCAGCGGATCGGCTCGTAGGGGATCCGCAGCGAACGGAAGATCTCGTCGTAGAAGCCGTCCTGGCCCAGCAGCAGCTGGTGGACCCGCTTGAGGAACTCACCCGACTGCGCGCCCTGGATGACGCGGTGGTCGTAGGTGGAGGTCAGGGTCATCACCTTGGAGATCGCGTTGCGCGCGATCGCCTCCTCCGAGGCGCCCTGCCACTCCGGCGGGTACTCCATCGCGCCGACGCCGATGATGGCGCTCTGCCCCGTCATCAGGCGCGGCACGGAGTGGTTGGTGCCCAGGCCGCCGACGTTCGTCAGGCTGATGGTGGTGCCCTGGAAGTCCACGACGCCCAGCTTGTTGTCGCGGGCCTTGGTGACCATGTCCTCGTAGGCGGTCCAGAAGCCGGCGAAGTCCATCGCCTCGCAGCCCTTGATGCTCGGCACCAGCAGCTGGCGGGTGCCGTCGGACTTCTTCTGGTCGATGGCCAGGCCGAGGTTGACGTGGGCGGGGGTGACCAGGTTGGGCTTGCCGTCGACCTCGGCGTAGGAGTTGTTCATCTCCGGCATCGACTTCAGGGCCTTGACCAGCGCGTAGCCGATGAGGTGCGTGAAGGAGACCTTGCCGCCGCGGGCGCGGGCGAGGTGGTTGTTGATGACGGTGCGGTTGTCCCACAGCAGCTTGACCGGCACCGAGCGCACCGAGGTGGCGGTGGGCACCGTCAGGGAGACGTCCATGTTGGCCACGGTGCGGGCCGGCGCGCCGCGCAGCACCTTGTATGTCGGCTCGTCGCTGGCCCCGGCGGGGGCCGGCGGCTTGGACTCCTTGGCCATCGGGGTGGTGGTTCCCTTCGAGGGCTCGGCGGCCTTGGTCTCCGGGCGCGGCTTGGCGACCGGGGCGGGCGCCTCGGAGCTCGCGGTCTCGGACGTGCCGGAGGGCTTCGACGCAGGCTTCTTCTCGGCCTGCTCCTCGGGCGTCTTCTCGGGCGTCTTCTCGGCCTGCGGGGCCTGCTGCGCCGGGGCGGCGCCGGTGCTGTCGCCGTTGCCGTTGGCCTCGAAGTAGGAGGCCCAGCTGGGCTCCACGCTGCTCGGGTCCTTGCGGTAGCGCTCGTACATCTCCTCCACGAGCCACTCGTTGGCACCGAAGTCGTCGGAGACCTCGGGGGAGGTGGAGGGGGAACTGCTGGGGGACTGCGGCACGGCTTGCTTCGCCTCTTCCGATGAGCGCGCGTGGATGGGTGGAGTCGGTGGTCAAGGCTAGACCCACGCACCAGCAAATGCCGAGGTTGGGCCTGCTTTCGGACAGGGTGTTGCCGGACTAACACCACGAGAGGAGCAGACGATGCCGTCGCCACACCCCGGCGGGCCCCGCCGGACCCTCATGACCGGCCTGGTCGTCGTCCTGACCGCGACCCCCGGGCTGGTCGCCTGCACCGGCGAGGAGCCCCGCAGCGAGGGTCCCGGCCCCGCCGCGAGCAGCCGGCCCGGGACGGGCGGCGAGCCCCGCCCGGCGCGCCGCGTGCGTACCGACGTGGCGGTGGGGGAGGTGGTCGGAGCACTGGGGCCGGTGAAGCGGCGCCGGGTCGCCACCGGTGTGGGACGCGCGGTGGACCGCTGGTGGGACGCGGCGTTCGTCGACGCCACCTACCCGCGGCGGCGCTACCGCTCGGTGTTCCCGGGCTTCACACCCGGGGCCGCGCAGGCGGCCCGCCGTGACCTCGACCGGATGACCAGCCACCGCCTCGGCGAGCGGATCGACGCCCTGACCCCCGTGCGGCGGCGCGTCGTGGTCGACATCCTGGCCACCCAGGAGACCGCGCGCGGCGTCACGGCGCGCACCACGCTCGACTACCAAACCAGCGGCGAGGTGGAGCGTCGGGTCCGGGTGAGCGCCCGGCTGTTCATGCTCTACCGCGAGGGCTGGAGGATCTTCGGGTACGACGTGCTGCAGGGGCCCAAGCCGACGAGCGGCCCGCGCGGTGGCAAGGCCCGCCAGCGCGGCCGGGACAGGAGCAGGTCATGACCACGACCACGACCACGACCAGGCGCACGCGTGCCGGGCGCGGCCTGCGCACCGCCCTGCTCGGCACGGTGCTGGCCGGCACCGCCCTCGTGGTGCCCCCGCCGGAGGTGGCGCCGGGCGACGTCGCCCTGGTGAAGGCGCAGCGCTCCGGCGCGGTCGACCTGAGCCCCGACGTGGTGTGGATCCTCGCCGTGGGCTCCGACGCCCGGCCCGGTCAGTCGATGACCCGCTCGCGCGGCGACGCGCTGCAGATGGTCGGCATCGACACGCGCACCGGGGCGGCCTCGGCGATCGGCATCCCGCGCGACTCGTTCGTCTCCATTCCGGGCCACTCCGCCAACCGGGTCAACGCGGCCATGGTGCTGGGCGGGCCCGAGCTGCTCGGACGCACCGTGGGCGCGATGGTGGGGGTCCAGCCCGACTACGTGATGGTCACCCGGTTCCCGTTCTTCGAGGACCTGGTCGACGACATCGGCGGCATCACGGTGACCAACCCGCGCCGCTTCTCCGACAGCTCGCTGAAGCCCGAGGGCTTCGCCCAGGGCCGCATCCGGCTCAACGGGTACGGCGCCATGGCCTTCTCCCGCATCCGCAAGACGCTCGCGGGCGGCGACTTCGCCCGCTCGGCCAACCAGCAGCGGGTGCTGCGCGGCATCGGTGCCGAGATCCGCGCCAAGGCCGACCGGCCGGGCTTCGTCGAGCGCGGCGTGCTCAGCGTGGTCCAGCACATGGACACCGACCTCGGGCCCGGCGAGCTGTTCCGCCTGGCGCGCGCCGTCGCGCGGGTGGACCCCGCGCGCATCACCACCTGCGTCGTGGGTGGGGCGGTGGCGACCATCCGCGGGATGAGCGTGGTGCGGCCCAACCTCACCCAGGCCCGTCGCCTGGGGGCGGCCGCGCGCGGCGACGCCACGCTGCCCCCCGGCTGTTGACGCAGGCTGCTGAGGACGCCGGACGTGCCACGACCGGGACGGCCCTGGTGGGCCGTCCCGGTCGCGGGCGGTGCTGCGGTGCTGCGGTGCTGGTCGGCTCAGCCGGTCAGCGGGGGTAGATCTTCGACTCGACCCAACCCAGGTCGAGGTCGAGGATGCCCGGGATCTTGACGTTCATCGCCGACAGGTTCGCGCCGTAGTAGTTGCGCGTGAAGCGCGGGCCGAAGGTGATGAAGCCGGTCTGCTGCAGCTCGTCGATGGTGAACTCGACGGTCTCGCGGATCTTCAGCCCGCCCTCGGGCAGCAGGCTCTCGCCCTTGTAGAGGATGTCGCCGACCTTGAACTTCGGCTTGTCGGAGCCGCGGACCCGCTCGCCCTTGCGGCTGAGCAGGTTGAGCTTCGAGCTGATGCCGGTGATCTCGAGGTCGAGCACGGGGATCGAGAAGGAGCCCAGCGAGCTCTTGGCCATCGAACGGGCGCGCCCGCGCGACATCTGCTTGGCCTTGTAGGAGTACTCGAGGCCGTCGAGGACCGCGACGCCGCCCAGGCCGGGCAGGCTCAGCGGGATGCTGCGCTCGCCCTCGATGGTCTTGACGACCTTCTTGTTGCCGGTGCCCTCGCAGGGGATCGACTGGGTGCCGATGCCACCCATCTTCAGCAGCGCCACGTCGTCGTTGATCGGCAGCGCCTCGAAGTCCAGGCCCATGATCGTGGAGCGGAAGACGCCCGAGGGCACGGAGTCGGCGATGCGCGACTGGGCGTAGCCCAGCTTGAGCAGCACGGGGGAGTCGTTGTCGGTCTCGCTGGGGTCGACCTCGATGGCCAGCGCGCTGGCGCCCGAGGACGCCGAGTGCTCCCCGATGGTGCTGAACGAGCTGCCGAGGCCGATGGAGCCCAGGCCCGGGATCTCGATGATGCCGCCGACGGTGTCGGTGAGCAGGGTGACGAGCTGGTCGACGATCTCGTTGACCGGCGCGGCGACCTGGTTGACGATGTCGAGCAGGTCGGCCAGCGGCGTGTCCTCGACGACGGTGCCCTCGTAGTCCAGCGAGATGCCCGCGAAGCCGAAGCTCTCGGCCGTGCCGAAGGGGTTGCCGTCGCCATCGGCGTCGGCCGGGTCGTGGAAGGAGTCGGCGACCGAGTTCAGGCCCTTGATCTTGAGCGTCGGGATCTTGAGGTCCTCGACGAGCTCGCCGCCCAGGGTGATGTCGGCGATGGTGTTGACGGCCCGGGTGCCGGTGACACGGCCCTCGCGGTAGGTCGAGGTGCGGCTGGTGCTGGGGGAGATGCTGATCAGCTTGGCGATGTCGACCGGGGCGTTCTCGGCGATCAGCGCGGTGATCTGGTCGGTGCTCAGCTTCGAGGGCTTCACGCGCTCCACCCCGGCGCTGCGGGTGCAGGCGAGGATGTCGAGGGAGTCCTTGAGGCTCTTGATGTCGATGCCGCCCACCGAGACCTTGGTGCCGAAGGCGAGCGCCTTCATGCCGAAGTCGGTGATCGTCTTCTGGTTGGCCCGCGCCTCGGTGGACTCACCGGCGACGGCGGTGGGGTTCGCGGCGAGGGTGCCGGCAAGGCTGACCGCACAGACGGCGGACGCCGCAGCGGCCCTCTTGAGGGACTTCTTCACGCTCTCCTACTTTCATCGGCGCAGCGGCGCTGCGGGACGTGGGGGCCGGAAGAAGCGTGTGGAGCACCCTCCCCTCCCGGTGGGGACCAGTGGTTCGATCCCTCGACAGGTAGAACGGGCTGGGCGCGCCGGGGTTAGGTAGTCCGTTCGGGCTGGTACAGACCAGTCCGAACGGGTCAGAGGCGTCGCTGGAGGACGCAGAAGGCCCGGCCCACAGACGTGGACCGGGCCTCGCGGTCGGGTGCCCCCGGCAGGATTCGAACCTGCGGCCACTGGTACCGGAAACCAGTGCTCTATCCCCTGAGCTACGGAGGCATGCCACGCTGCGCAACGGCTGCGGGACGGCGTCACCCTACAACTCCGGGGTCGGGGCGACGAATCCGGTACGCCGCTGCCGCGGCCGGTCCCAGGCCCCGACATCGATGCGGGTCGCGACCGTGCGCGCCGATAGGCTGGACGGGTGACTCCCGAACAGCTCTCCACCGCGATCGTCGACGTGCTGACGACGCTGTCCGACGAGGGTGCGATCACCCTGCCGGACGGTGTCCCTGCGAGCGTGACCGTGGAGCGACCCCGGCAGAAGGGGCACGGCGACTACGCCACGAACGTCGCCCTGCAGCTGGCCAAGAAGGCCGGGACCAACCCGCGCGCCCTCGCCGGGCTCGTCCAGGAGCGCCTGGCCGCGGTCGACGGCGTCGCCGACGTCGAGATCGCCGGCCCGGGCTTCCTCAACATCTCCGTGTCCGCCGGTGCCCAGGGCGCGGTGGCCGCGCAGGTCGTCGCCGCAGGCGAGGCCTACGGCGCCTCCGACGCGTTCGCCGGCGAGAAGATCAACCTCGAGTTCGTCTCGGCCAACCCGACGGGGCCCATCCACATCGGCGGCGTGCGCTGGGCCGCGGTGGGCGACGCCCTGGGCCGGATCTTCACCATGACCGGCGCCGAGGTCACCCGCGAGTACTACTTCAACGACCACGGCTCGCAGATCGACCGCTTCAGCGGCTCGCTGCTCGCCGCGGCGAAGGGGGAGCCGGCTCCCGAGGACGGCTACGGCGGGCAGTACGTCCACGACATCGCCGCGCGGGTCCTCGAGGTGCGCCCCGACGCCCTGCAGGACCCCGACCCGCAGGAGGCCTTCCGGGCGGTCGGCGTGGACCTGATGTTCACCGAGATCAAGCAGAGCCTGCACGACTTCGGTGTCGACTTCGACGTCTACTTCCACGAGGACGAGCTGCACAAGTCCGGCGCCGTCGAGCGGGCCGTCACCCGGCTGCGCGAGCTCGGCACCGTCTACGAGCAGGACGGCGCGGTGTGGCTGGCCACCGAGCGCTTCGGCGACGACAAGGACCGGGTCGTCATCAAGAGCGACGGCCAGGGCGCCTACCTCTCCGGCGACCTCGCCTACTACCTCGACAAGCGCGAGCGGGGCTTCGACCGCTGCCTGATCATGCTCGGCGCCGACCACCACGGCTACGTCGGGCGGATGAACGCCATGTGCGCCGCCTTCGGCGACACCCCGGGCACCAACCTCGAGATCCTGATCGGCCAGATGGTCAACCTGGTCCGCGACGGGCAGCCGCTGCGGATGTCCAAGCGCGCCGGGACCGTGGTCACCATCGACGACCTGGTCGGAGCCATCGGCGTCGACGCCGCGCGCTACGCCCTGGCGCGCTACAGCTCCGACTCCAACATCGACCTCGACCTCGACCTGTGGTCGCGCGCCGACAGCGACAACCCGGTCTACTACGTCCAGTACGCGCACGCCCGGATCTCCTCGATCCTGCGCAACGCCGCCGACCTCGGCTTCGCCGGGCCCGGCTCGGTGCCCGAGGACTTCGACCCCGCCCTGCTCTCGCACGAGAAGGAGGGCGAGCTGCTGCGTGCGCTGGCCGAGTTCCCCCGGGTCGTGGCCAGCGCCGCCGAGCTGCGCGAGCCGCACCGGGTGGCGCGCTACCTCGAGGACACCGCGGGGGTCTACCACCGCTTCTACGACAACTGCCGCGTGCTGCCGATGGGCGACGAGGAGCCGAACGACCTGCACCGGGCCCGCCTGGTGCTGGTGGCGGCGACCCGCACGGTGCTGGCCAACGGCCTGCGCCTGCTCGGGGTCTCGACGCCGGAGCGGATGTGAGCTGAGTGCCCGTCTCCCACGAGGCCGGCTGGGCGCACGCCGACGGGGCCCTGAAGGGTCCCTCCTGGCTGCGCCAGCCCGCCGACCCCAACGAGCTGGTCCAGCACCTGTGGTCGCGCACGGCGCGCAAGGACGACGGCGTGCTCAGCGTCGGCGGCGTCGCGCTGCCCGACCTGGTCGCCGAGCACGGCTCGCCGGCGTACGTGCTCGACGAGACCGACTTCCGCTCGCGGGCGGCCGCGTTCCGCGACGCCTTCGCCGACTACGACGTCTTCTACGCCGGCAAGGCGTTCCTGTGCACCGCCGTCGCGCGCTGGGTCGCCGACGAGGGGCTGTGCCTCGACGTGTGCACCGGCGGTGAGCTGGCGGTCGCCGAGCGGGCCGGCTTCCCGATGGACCGCGTCGGGTTCCACGGCAACAACAAGTCGCCCGCCGAGATCGAGCGGGCGGTGCGGCTCGGCGTGGGCCGGGTCATCGCCGACTCCACCGCCGAGATCGAGCGGCTCGCGGAGGTCGCCGAGCGCCTGGGCACCACGGTGCGGGTGATGGTGCGGGTGACGGCGGGCGTCGAGGCGCACACCCACGAGTACATCGCCACCGCCCACGAGGACCAGAAGTTCGGCTTCTCCATCACCTCCGGCGACGCCCTCGAGGCCGTACGCCGCGTGCAGGAGGCCCCGGGTCTCGAGCTGCTGGGCCTGCACTCCCACATCGGCAGCCAGATCTTCGACTCCTCGGGCTTCGAGGTGGCGGCGCGCCGCGTGCTCGCGCTGCACGCACGGGTAGCCGACGAGCTCGGCGTCACGATGCCCGAGATGGACCTCGGCGGCGGATTCGGCATCGCCTACACCACCCAGGACGACCCCGCCGAGCCGGCGCAGCTGGCCGCGGAGATGTCGGCGATCGTCGAGCACGAGTGCCGCGCGCTGGGCATCGACGTGCCGGCCCTGTCCATCGAGCCGGGCCGCGCGATCGTCGGACCCTCGGTCTGCACCGTCTACGAGGTCGGCACCGTCAAGCCGGTGCGCCTCGACGGGGGCGCGGTGCGCACCTACGTCTCGGTCGACGGGGGCATGAGCGACAACATCCGCACCGCCCTCTACGACGCCGACTACTCCTGCACGCTGGCCGGGCGCGCCTCCGCGGCGGCCCCGCTGCTGGCCCGGGTGGTCGGCAAGCACTGCGAGGCCGGCGACGTCGTGGTCAAGGACGAGTTCCTGCCCGGCGACGTCGCGCCGGGCGACCTGGTGGCGGTGCCGGGCACCGGCGCCTACTGCCGCTCGATGGCCTCGAACTACAACCACACGCTGCGCCCCCCGGTGATCGCGGTGCGGGACGGGGTCGCGCGTGTGGTCGTACGACGTGAGACTGAGCAGGACCTGTTGGCAACGGACGTGGATGACCCCGAGGTGATCGAGTCGTGACGGAGAGTGGCAAGCCGCTCAAGGTGGCCGTGCTGGGCTGTGGCTCGGTGGGCTCCCAGGTGGTGCGCCTGCTCGTGGAGCAGGCCGCCGACCTGGGCGCCCGCGTGGGTGTGCCGGTCGAGCTGGCCGGGGTGGCCGTGCGCCGCCTCGACGCGGCCCGCGAGGTGGAGGTGCCCGAGGGGCTGCTGACCACCGACGCCGAGGGCCTGGTGGCCCGCGACGACGTCGACCTCGTGGTCGAGGTCATCGGCGGCATCGAGCCCGCGCGCAGCCTGATCCTGTCGGCGCTCGAGCACGGTGCGTCCGTGGTCACGGCCAACAAGGCCCTGCTCGCCGAGGACGGACCGACCCTCTTCGAGGCGGCGGCCAAGGCCGGTCGCGACCTCTACTACGAGGCCGCCGTCGCCGGCGCGATCCCGATCCTGCGCCCGCTGCGCGAGTCGCTGGCCGGCGACAAGGTGACGCGGGTGCTGGGCATCGTCAACGGCACCACCAACTTCATCCTCGACAAGATGGACTCCTCCGGCGCCGGCTTCGCCGACGCGCTCGAGGAGGCCCAGGAGCTGGGCTACGCCGAGGCCGACCCGACCGCCGACGTCGAGGGCTTCGACGCCGCGGCCAAGGCCGCGATCCTGGCCTCGCTGGCCTTCCACACCCGCGTCACCGCCTCCGACGTCCACCGCGAGGGCATCACCGAGGTCAGCGCCGCCGACGTCGCCTCGGCGACCGAGATGGGCTGCGTGGTCAAGCTGCTGGCGATCTGCGAGCTGCGCGAGCAGCCGGGAGGCGACGAGGCCGTCTCGGTGCGCGTGCACCCGGCGATGATCCCGCGCAGCCACCCGCTGGCCTCGGTCCGCGAGGCCTACAACGCCGTCTTCGTGGAGTCCGAGGCCGCCGGCCAGCTGATGTTCTACGGTCCCGGGGCCGGCGGCGCGCCGACGGCCTCGGCCGTGCTCGGTGACCTGGTCACCGTGGCCCGCAACCGGCGCGAGGGCGTCACCGGCGCCGGCGAGTCGGCGTACGCCGACCGGGCCGTGCTGCCGATGGGCGAGGCCCGCACCCGCTACCACGTGGCCATCGACGTCGACGACCGCGCCGGTGTGCTGGCCACGGTCGCGACCGCCTTCGCCGAGCACGGCGTCTCGATCCGCACCGTGCACCAGGAGGGCCGCGACGACGACGCCCAGCTGGTCGTGGTCTCCCACGAGGCCACCGACGCCCAGCTGCGCGCCACCGTCGAGCACCTGCAGCAGATGGACATCGTGCGCGAGGTCAGCTCGGTGATGCGCGTCGAAGGAGGAGCAGAGTGAGCACCCACCAGCTCGACCGCGAGGCCGGTCGCGCCACCCACCAGTGGCGCGGTGTCATCGAGGAGTACCGCCACCTGCTCGAGATCCCGCAGGACGCGCCGGCGGTGACGCTGCGCGAGGGCGGCACCCCGCTGGTGCACTCCGAGTGGCTCTCGGGGCTGACCGGCGCCGAGGTGCACCTCAAGGTCGAGGGCGACAACCCCACCGGCTCCTTCAAGGACCGCGGCATGACCGCGGCGATCTCGGTGGCCAAGCACGAGGGCGCGCGCGCCGTGGTCTGCGCCTCGACGGGCAACACCTCGGCCTCGATGGCGGCGTACGCCGCCAAGGCCGGCCTGACCCCACTGGTGCTGGTGCCCGAGGGCAAGATCGCCGCCGGCAAGATGGCCCAGGCGATCGTGCACGGCGCCCAGGTGATCATGGTGCGCGGCAACTTCGACGACTGCCTGCAGATCGCCAAGGAGCTGGCCGAGCAGTACCCGGTGGCCCTGGTGAACTCGGTCAACCCGGTGCGGCTGCAGGGCCAGAAGAGCGCGGCGTTCGAGATCGTCGACTTCCTCGGCGACGCCCCCGACTTCCACCTGCTGCCGGTCGGCAACGCGGGCAACATCTCGGCGTACTGGATGGGCTACCGGCAGTTCGCCGAGCTCGGCCGCGCCACCAGGCGGCCGGTGATGCGCGGGTTCCAGGCCGAGGGCGCCAGCCCGCTGGTGACCGGCGAGCCGTTCCCCGAGCCCGAGACCAAGGCCACCGCGATCCGCATCGGCAACCCCGCCTCGTGGTCGCTCGCGGTCGAGGCGGCCGAGGAGTCCGGCGGCCGGTTCGCAGCCGTCAGCGACGAGCAGATCCTCGACGCGCAGCGCAGGCTGGCCCAGCGCGACGGCGTCTTCGTCGAGCCGGCCTCGGCCGCCGGCGTCGCCGGGCTGCTGCAGGAGCTCGAGGCGGGGGAGTCCTACGCCGGCTCGACGGTCGTGGTCACCGTGACCGGGCACGGCCTCAAGGACACCGCGACGGCGCTGGAGGCCTACTCGGTCGCCCAGGCCGAGCAGGGACGCCCCGGCATCGTCGACACCGTGATCGACAACGACGTCGTCGCCGCCGCCCGCGCCGCCGGGCTCGCCTGACCCGATGACCTCCTTCGTCACCGGGCCGGTGCGCGTCACGGTGCCGGCCACCTCGGCCAACCTCGGTCCCGGCTTCGACTCGATGGGGCTCGCGCTCGACCTGCGCGACGAGCTCGAGGCCGAGGTCGTCGGTGACGGTGTCGAGGTGCTGGTGGAGGGCGCCGGCGCCGAGGGCGTGCCGCGCGACGCCACCCACCTGGTGGTGCGGGCGATGCAGGTGGCCTTCGACGCGATGGGCGTGCGCCCCCCGGGCCTGCGGCTGCACTGCCGCAACGTGATCCCGCACGCGCGCGGCCTGGGCTCGTCCTCCGCCGCGATCGTCGCCGGCGTCACGCTCGGGCGTGCCCTGGTGGCGGGCGGTGCGCTGCTGCTCGACGACGACCGGGTGCTCGACCTGTGCGCCGGCCTCGAGGGACACCCCGACAACGTGGCTCCGGCCCAGCTGGGCGGCTTCGTGGTCGCTGGTCGGGACGACGACGGTGGCTTCTACGCCGTGCCCTGCCCGGTCGACCCGCGCGTCGGCGCGGTCGTGATGGTGCCGCCGACCCCGGTCTCCACCGAGCAGGCCCGCGGGCTGCTGCCGGCCACGGTGCCGCACGCCGATGCCGCGGCCGACGCGGGTCGGGCCGCGCTGCTGGTGGCCGCGCTGGCCGGTCAGCCCGAGCACCTGCTGCGCGCCACCCGCGACTACCTGCACCAGGACTACCGCCGCCCGGCGATGCCCGAGTCGCTCGAGCTGGTCGACCGGTTGCGCGCCGACGGCGTGGCCGCGGTCGTGTCCGGGGCCGGACCGACCGTCCTGGCGTTCTGCGACGGCCCGGCGACCGCCCTGACCGCCTCGCTGCTCGAGAGGTGCCCCGCGGGCTGGTGGGCCTCCTACCTGGCCCTGGACACCAGCGGCGTGCGGGTGCTCTGAGCCCGCCGCGCGCCGGTGCTAGTCTGACCGCGCGCCGACGACCAGCTCCTCCGGCGTGCACCCGCGATCTGCGGGGTGCGTCCCTCTCCGCCGTGCGGTGGCGGGACCAGTGACCAGCAGCCCCCGGCCAGCCCCGGCGGCTCCGCGAGACGTCGATAGGACCCACGTGACGCAAGACTCCGTCCCCGCGCCCGACGAGGCCAGCACCCCCAAGAAGCGGGCCGGGGGACTGAACGGGATGCTCATCGCCGACCTCAAGTCACTGGCCGCCGGGCTCGGCATCGCCGGTGCCGGAGGGATGCGCAAGGCCCAGCTGGTCGAGGCGATCAAGGCCGCCCAGTCGCAGCCGAAGGCCCAGTCGCAGCCGAAGGCCCAGTCCGAGCCGAAGGCCCAGCCCCAGGAGAAGACCCCGGAGGCGCCGGCCTCGGCCGGCACGACCCGGACCACCACGACCACGCGCCAGCGCACGCGGGTGCGTGCCGACCAGCCTGCCGCCGCCCAGCCTGCTGCCCAGCCTGAGCAGCCCGCCCAGGACAAGGGCCAGGACAAGGGCAAGGGCCAGGACAAGAGCCAGGACAAGAGCCAGGACAAGGGCCGCGAGCAGCAGGGTCGCGGGCAGCAGGACAGGTCCGCGCAGGACAAGCAGTCGCAGCAGGACAAGCAGTCCGGCAACCAGGGCAACCAGGGCAACCAGGACAAGCAGGACAAGCAGGGCGGCAAGCAGAACCAGAACCAGCAGAACCAGCAGAACCAGCAGAACCAGCAGAACCAGCAGGGCCAGCAGGACCAGGGTGACGACGACGGCGACGGACGTGGACGCAGCCGGCGTCGTCGCGGCCGCGACCGGGACCGCACCCGCGGCGGCAGCGGCAGCGGCGGTGGCGGTGGCGGCGGGCGCAACGAGCCCGACACCACGGTGCTCGAGGACGACGTGCTGGTCCCCGCCGCGGGCATCCTCGACGTGCTCGACAACTACGCGTTCGTGCGCACCAGCGGCTACCTGCCCGGTGCCGACGACGTCTACGTCTCGCTCTCGATGGTGCGCAAGTTCGGGCTGCGGCGCGGCGACGCGGTCGTCGGCCAGGTGCGCCAGCCCCGCGAGGGCGAGCGCAAGGAGAAGTTCAACCCGATGGTGCGCATCGAGAGCGTCAACGGCGCCGACCCCGACGCCGCCCGCACCCGGGTGGAGTTCGAGAAGATGACGCCCCTGCACCCCTCCGAGCGGCTGCGCCTCGAGAAGGGTCCCGACGACCTCATCGGCCGCACGATCGACCTGGTGGCGCCGATCGGCAAGGGCCAGCGCGGGCTGATCAGCTCGCCCGCCCACGCCGGCAAGACCGCCGTGCTGCAGGGCGTGGCCGCCTCGCTGAGCGCCAACAACCCCGAGTGCCACCTCATGGTGGTGCTGGTCGACGAGCGGCCCGAGGAGGTCACCGACTACGAGCGCTCGGTCAAGGGCGAGGTCATCTCCTCGACCTTCGACCGCCAGCCCTCCGACCACACGGTCGTCGCCGAGCTGGCGATCGAGCGGGCCAAGCGTCTCGTCGAGCTGGGCCACGACGTCGTCGTGCTCCTCGACGGCATCACGCGGCTCGGTCGTGCCTACCACCTGGCCGGCACCGGCAGCGGCCGGGTGCTCTCGGGCGGCGTCGACTCGACGGCCCTGCACCCGCCCAAGCAGTTCTTCGGCGCGGCCCGCAACATCGAGAACGGCGGCTCGCTGACGGTGCTGGCCACCGCCACGGTCGAGAGCGGCTCCAAGGTCGACGAGGTGATCTTCGAGGAGCTCACCGGCACGGCCAACATGGAGCTGCGGCTGAGCCGCGAGCTGGCGATGCGGCGGGTCTTCCCCGCCGTCGACGTCGCCCGCTCCGGCACCCGTCACACCGAGCTGCTCCTGGGCGAGGGCGAGCTGCCGGTCGTCGAGGCGCTGGTCGACGCGCTGGCCCAGCAGGGCAGCGAGGCCGCCATGCGCGACCTCCGCGAGCGGCTGACGAGCACCCAGACGAACTACGAGATGCTCAGCGGCTTCCAGCGCGCGCCCGGCCGGGCAGCGCGCCGGTGACCGCGGCCGGCGTCGGCGTACGACGTCGACGCGGGCCCGGCACAGCCGAATCGGCGGTGTGCCCGTCGTCGCGGCAGCGATACGGATACGCTGTCGCCCACATGCTGGCGGCCCTCCTAGGGAGGCCGGAGGGTCAGCCGGAGAGAGAGGAAGCCTCGCAACGTGGCACGCATCCTGGTCGCTGACGACGACGTCGACATCCGAGAGCTGGTGGAGTTCAAGCTCTCCACCCTGGGCCACGAGATCACCGCGGTGGCCGACGGCGCCGCGGCTGTCGAGGCGTGCCAGGCCTCGCGGCCCGACCTGGCGGTGCTCGACGTGATGATGCCGGGGGTCTCCGGGCTCGAGGCCATCCGTGCGATCCGTGCCGACCCGGGGCTGGCCGACCTTCCCGTCATCCTGCTGACCGCGCGAGCGCAGGAGTCCGACGTCGAGTCGGGCTTCGACTCCGGCGCCGACGACTACATCACGAAGCCCTTCAGCCCGCGTGAGCTCGCGGCGAGGGTCGAGGCGCTGTTGTCCCGGTCGGTCTGAGCGCGGCGCGGACACGGTGGTCGTCACCGAGGGCTCGAGCCCGCGCACCGTCGCCCGGACCCTGACCCCGGCGCTGCACCGCCTGGCCGTCCTGATCGGCGTCATCGCCCTGATCGCGATCGTGGGCGTGGTGCTCTCCACCCGCGCCGTCGACGACCTCACCGAGGGGCTGCAGCCGGCCTCGGTGGGCAACCAGGCGGTGCTGCAGGACCTGACCGACCTCGAGTCGGCCGTCGGCGCGTGGGCGCGCAGCGGCGAGCCCGGTGCGCTGGACGACTACCAGCAGGCGCTCGCCAGGCTGCCGGGGCACCAGCAGGTCGTCGCGCAGTACGCCGCCGCCGACGCACCGCTGATGGCCCTGGTGCAGGCGCAGCGCGACGCTGCCGAGCGCTGGCTGGTCGACTACGCCCAGCCACGGGTCCAGGCGCCCGGCGGTGCCGAGACCTTCCAGCTGCGTCGCTACCGCCAGGGCCAGCGCCTCTTCGAGCAGGTGCGGGCCGCGCACCAGGAGACCGCCGCGCTGTTCGGCAGCCGGGTGCGCGAGGCCAGCGCCGCCGCGACCTGGCGCCTGCGGGCCACCATCGGGTCGGTGGCGCTGCTGACCCTGCTGGGCTGGCTCGTGGTCGGTCGGTCCCGGGCGCGGCTGCTGGCAGAGGTCTCGCGCCCGCTGGTGGCGCTCGAGGGCGTCGTGCACCAGATGGCCAAGGACCCCACCGTCCGGGCCCGGCCCGAGGGCCCGCGCGAGGTCCGCTCCGTCGCGCTGGCCCTCAACGACCTCGCCGACGCCCAGTCGCGGGCGCGCGCGGTGGAGCACAAGGTGACCGAGGAGCTGCGCGTGCTCGACACCGCGCGCGACGACTTCGTCTCCAACGTCTCCCACGAGCTGCGGACCCCGCTGACCACGATCCACGGCTACCTCGAGATGGTGGCCGAGGAGTTCGAGGACACGATGTCGCCGCGCCACGAGCGGATCCTCGAGGCCAGCCGGCGCAACGTCGCCCGCCTCAAGACGCTCATCGACGACCTGCTGACCCTGTCGAAGGCCGAGAACCGGGCCACCTCGCTGGAGGCGGTCGACCTGGTCCCGCTGGTGCGCGACGCCGTCACCGACGTCTCCATCACCGCCTCGGGCCGCGGCATCGTGGTCGAGCAGGACCTCGGGGAGCACCCCGTCGTCGTGCTGGCCGACCGGCCGATGCTCGGGCGTGCCTTCCTCAACCTGCTCAGCAACGCGGTGAAGTTCAGCCTCGAGCAGGGCCGGGTCACGGTCTCGCTGCGCATCGAGGAGACCGACGGGCGCCGCTCCGGCGTCGTCACGGTGCTCGACCGGGGCATCGGCATCCCCTCCGCCGAGCTCGAGCGCCTCGGCAGCCGGTTCTTCCGCGCCTCCAACGCCGTGACCAACGAGATCGCCGGCACCGGCCTGGGGCTGCGGATCGTGCAGACCATCGTCGACAAGCACGGCGGCGACGTGCGCATCGACTCCGAGGAGGGCCGGGGCACCCGCGTCGTGGTGCGGATCCCGCTCCAGTCCGACGGCTGAGCCCCGGTCACGGCCCGGCTGGAATTGGAAGGTGCCGAGTTTGGTTGGCACAATACGACCGGCTCCGGTTCACGTCCCCGCACCGCACCCGCGGAGAAGACGGCGGCGACCCGGCGGCCCCGACGAAAGAGGGAAGCATGAAGAAGGACATCCACCCGGAGTACACCGAGACCCAGGTGACCTGCACCTGCGGCAGCACCTTCACCACCCGCAGCACCGCGACCTCCGGCACCATGCGTGCCGACGTCTGCTCGCAGTGCCACCCGTTCTACACCGGCAAGCAGAAGATCCTCGACACCGGCGGCCGCGTGGCCCGCTTCGAGGCCCGCTACGCCAAGAAGAAGTAGCTCCACCTCGAGCGCCGGTCCACCGCCCCGCGGCGGTGGACCGGCGCTCGTCATTTGTCCCGCCCTGTTGTCCTGCCCCGTCCCGCCCGTCGCTCGTCCGACCCCAGGAGCCACCGATGTTCGAGGCCGTCGAGAGCATGCTCGCCGAGCACGCCGAGCTCGAGCAGCGTCTCGCCGAGCCCGAGACGCACGCCGACGCCCGGCTGGCCAAGCGGCTCAACCGCCGCTACTCCGAGCTCTCGGCGGTGATCCGCACCTGGCGGGAGTGGCAGCGCCTCGGCGAGGACGCCGGCGCGGCCCGCGAGCTCGCCGGCGAGGACCCCGCCTTCGGCGAGGAGGCGGTCGAGCTCGACGCGCGCCGCGAGGAGGCGGCCGAGCGGTTGCGCCGGCTGCTGGTGCCGCGCGACGAGACCGACGACAAGGACGCGCTGCTGGAGGTGAAGTCCGGTGAGGGCGGCGAGGAGTCCGCCCTGTTCGCCGGTGACCTGCTGCGGATGTACACCCGCTACGCCGAGCGCCACGGCTGGTCGGTGGGGGTCCTCGACTCGACCGAGTCCGACCTGGGTGGCTACAAGTCGGTCACGGTGGCGGTCAAGGCCAAGGGCACGCCCGAGCCGGGGGAGGCCCCGTTCGCCCGGCTGAAGTTCGAGGGCGGCGTGCACCGCGTGCAGCGGGTGCCGGTCACCGAGTCGCAGGGGCGCGTGCACACCAGCGCGGCAGGGGTCCTGGTGCTGCCCGAGGCCGAGCAGGTCGACGTCAGCATCGACGAGAACGACCTGCGCATCGACGTCTTCCGCTCCAGCGGCCCCGGCGGCCAGAGCGTCAACACCACCGACTCCGCGGTGCGGATCACGCACGTGCCGAGCGGCATCGTGGCCAGCTGCCAGAACGAGAAGAGCCAGCTGCAGAACCGGGAGCAGGCGATGCGGATCCTGCGCGCCCGGCTGCTGGCGGTGGCCCAGGAGGCGGCCGCGGCCGAGGCGAGCGACGCCCGGCGCAGCCAGGTGCGCACCGTCGACCGCTCCGAGCGCATCCGCACCTACAACTACCCCGAGAACCGCATCTCCGACCACCGCACCGGCTACAAGTCCTACAACCTCGACCAGGTCCTCGACGGCGACCTCGGTCCGGTCATCGCGTCGTGCACCGACGCCGACATGGCCGCGCGTCTCGCTGCGCTGGAGGACTGAGTGACCGCGCGGCGGGTGGTCCTCTCGACCGCTGTGGAGCGGCTGCGTGCGGCCGGCGTCCCCAGCCCCGAGCACGACGCCGCCGAGCTGCTCGCCCACGTGCTGGGCACCGAGCGCGGTCGGCTGGTGCTGGTCGAGGAGGTCGGGCCGGACGCGCTGCCGGCGTACGATGCCCTGGTCGCGCGCCGCGCCGCCCGCGAGCCGCTGCAGCACCTCACCGGTCGCGCCTGGTTCCGCCACGTCGAGCTGGCCGTGGGGCCCGGGGTGTTCGTGCCCCGCCCCGAGACCGAGCTGCTGGCCGGCTGGGCGGTCGAGCAGGCCGGCCTGCTCGACGAGCCGGTGGTCGTCGACCTGTGCACCGGCTCGGGCGCGGTGGCCAGGTCGGTGGCCCACGAGGTGCCCGCGGCGCGGGTGCACGCCGTCGAGCTCGACCCGGCCGCGCACGCCTGGGCCGAGCGCAACCTGCTCGGCACCGGTGTCGACCTGCGGCTGGGCGACATGGCCACCGAGCTCGAGGAGCTCGCCGGCACCGTCGACGTGGTCGTGTGCAACCCGCCGTACGTGCCTCTCGAGGCGTGGGAGTCGGTCGCCCCGGAGGCCCGCGACCACGATCCGCACCTCGCGCTCTTCTCCGGCGACGACGGGCTCGACGCGCTGCGCGTGCTCGAGCGTCGCGCCGCGGTGCTGCTGCGTCCCGGGGGAGTGCTCGGGGCCGAGCACGCCGACGTGCAGGGCTCCTCCGCACCCGACGTGCTCAGTGCCAGCGGGCGGTGGCGCGACGTGCGCGACCACCGCGACCTGGCAGGGCGTGCACGCTTCGTGACGGCGAGGCTGGCACGATGACCTCCATGGAACGCCACGGGACCTCCACGCCCGACGAGCGCGAGCAGGCGCTGGACGCCGCCAGCCTGGCCGTCCAGCGCGGCGGTCTCGTGGTGCTGCCCACCGACACCGTCTACGGCATCGGTGCCGACGCCTTCGACCCGGCCGCGGTGCGCGCGCTGCTCAAGGCCAAGGGCCGCGGTCGGGACATGCCGCCGCCGGTGCTGGTCAGCGCCGCCACCACGCTCGACGCGCTGGCCGTGCGGGTGCCCGGCTACGCACGGGCGCTGGTCGAGGCGTTCTGGCCCGGGCCGCTGACCATCGTGTGCCACCAGCAGACCTCGCTGCAGTGGGACCTCGGTGACACCCGCGGCACCGTGGCGGTGCGGATGCCCGACCACGAGGTCGCCCGTGAGCTCCTGGAGCGCACCGGTCCGCTGGCGGTGAGCTCGGCGAACCTCACCGGCCGTCCCGCCGCGACCGACGCCGACGCCGCGCAGGAGATGCTCGGCGAGCACGTCGACGTGATCGTCGACGCCGGCCCCAGCCCGCAGGGCGCCGACGGGGCGCAGCCCTCCACGATCGTCGACGTGACCGGCGCCCAGGGCCGCGTGCTGCGCGTCGGTGCGCTCTCGCTCGACCAGCTCAACGCCGTCCTCGAGCCGCTCGGCGCGACGCTGACCGCCGAGGACTGAGCGGGCGAGCGGTGCGCGAGTACATCCTGGTCTTCCTCGTCGCGGCGTCGGTCACCTACCTGCTCACGGTGATCGCGCGCGAGATCGCGCTGCGCACCGGGGCCGTGGCCCGGGTCCGCGACCGCGACGTGCACGCGGAGCCGATCCCCTACCTGGGCGGCCTGGCGATGCTGGGCGGGCTGGTGGCGGCCTACCTGGTCGCGCGCGAGCTGCCGTTCCTCTCGCTGAGCGGGGCCGTGGTCTTCCGCGACGCCGGTGTGGTGATCGTCGCGGGAGCGCTCATCTGTGCGGTGGGGGTGCTCGACGACCTCTTCGAGCTCGACGCCCTGACCAAGCTGGGCGGCCAGCTGCTGGCGGCGGGGTTCCTGGTGGCCTTCGGAGTGCAGTTCTACTTCTTCACCGGCCCCGACGGGCAGGTCTTCTCGCTCGACCCCACCCAGAGCGCGCTGCTGACCGGCTTCCTGGTCGTGGCGACGATCAACGCGGTGAACTTCGTCGACGGCCTCGACGGCCTCGCCGCCGGCGTCGTGGGCGTGGGTGCGCTGGCGTTCTTCCTGTTCTGCTACCAGCTCACCAGCCTCAACAACGCACCCCGGGCCACGACGGCGGCGCTGCTGGCGGTGGCGCTGGCGGGGGCCTGCGTGGGCTTCCTGCCCCACAACTTCAACCCGGCCCGGCTGTTCATGGGCGACTCCGGGTCGATGCTGATCGGGCTGGTGCTCTCGGCCAGCGCGGTCACCCTCACCGGGCAGTTCGCCGGCTCCGACCTGTCCCAGGGCGGGGCGGGCTCCCAGGCGAGCCTGGCCCCGACGCTGCTGCCGCTGCTGCTGCCGATCACCATCCTGGTGGTCCCGCTGCTCGACCTGGTGCTGGCCGTGGTGCGCCGCACCCGGGCCGGCAGGTCGCCGTTCGCCCCCGACAAGCAGCACCTGCACCACCGGCTGCTCGAGATCGGCCACTCGCAGCGTCGTGCCGTGCTGATCATGTGGATGTGGGCGGCCCTGGTCGCCTTCGGGACGGTGCTGGCCAGCCTCTACTCCGGGCCGTGGGTGGTGGCTGCGCTGGCCGGGGGAGCCGGGCTGACGGTGGCGCTGACCTTCCTGCTGCCGGTGCTGCACCGGCCCGGGCACGCAGTGCCCGCCGGACCCCCCGCCTGAGGCGGCCCTGGATCGTTCCAGTTGCCGGGCCCCGGCGACCTTGTGATAGTTTTCACGAGGTGGCGCGGCTGGTTCCGCACCACACCTCGACCCCCGTCTGTCCCCCAGAGAACGGCCGCCGATGACGTCCGCGACGACCGCCCACGAGCACCGCCGCCCCGGCGCGGTGGCTCTGCACGGGGTCGTCGCGGCTGCGGCACTGGCACCCGGCCTGCTGGTCGCGGGCGTCGGCGCCCTCGTCGCCGGACCCGACGCGGCGGGCGCGGCCCTGATCGGGGCACTGGCCGTCCTCGGGGTGATGCTCTTCGGGTCGGTGACCGTCGACGTCGTCAGCGGCCTGATGCCGCACGCCTCGCTGATGGTGGCACTGCTGACCTACACGCTGCAGCTGGTGCTCGTGGTGGTCCTGCTGGTGACGCTGTCCGAGCAGCCCGCCTTCGCCGGGGTCGCCGAGCGCCGCTGGCTCTTCGGCGGCCTGCTGGCCGTCGTGCTGGCCTGGATGGCCGGGCAGGTCACGGCCGCGGTCCGGGTGCGCATCCCCGTCTACGACCTGCGCGAGCGCTCGCGTACCTCCGAGGACGCGGGTGACGCGACGTGACCCACGACTGCTATCGTCCGGATCGCCATGGCGCCGAGAGACCACGTCCCCGATCGCTCGAGCGAGCCGTCGACGGACCCCTGGGCCGCGTTCGGCTCGTTGGGCGCCGGTGTGCTTCTCTACGGCGGCCTGGGCTGGGCGGGGGACCGCTGGCTGGGGACTGCGTTCCTGCTGCCGACGGGCCTCGTGCTCGGCGCGGTGCTGGGGTTCTACGTGGTGATCGTCCGCTTCGGACGCGCACCGCAGGAGCCCTCGGACCCCGAGGCGTGACCACCAGGCCCAGCACGGGCACCATGAGCACGAGCACGATCTTCTGCACCGAATGCGACACGAAGGAGACAGGGCGTTGATGTCTGACACCATTGCGGTGATCATGGCCGCGGAGGGCTTCACGCCCCCTGGGCCGGCTGACTTCGACCTGCCGCCGATCATCGGCGAGGTCACCAAGCCGATGGTCATGGTCAGCCTGTCCGTGGTGCTGATCTTCGCGCTCTTCTACGCGATGTCGCGCAAGGCGGCCATCGTCCCCGGACGCATGCAGTTCGCCGGCGAGTTCGTCTACGGCGGCGTGCGCAACTCCATCGCCCGCGAGTCCATCGGCTCCGAGCACTTCATGAAGTTCGTGCCCTACCTCTTCGCGCTGTTCACCTTCGTGCTGGTGAACAACTACTTCGGCATGATCCCGATCGTGCAGTTCCCGACGTTCTCGCACTCGGGCTACGCCTACGGCCTGGCGGCACTCTCGTGGCTGCTCTACAACGGCGTGGGGATCTGGCGCCACGGCGCGCTGGGCTACCTCAAGCACGTCTCGGTGCCGGCCGGTGTCAGCGGCGTCATGCTGCTGCTGATCGTGCCCCTGGAGATCCTGTCCAACATCGTGGTGCGCCCCGTGACGCTGGCGCTGCGACTCTTCGCCAACATGTTCGCCGGCCACCTGCTGCTGATCCTCTTCGCTCTCGGCGGCGAGTACCTGCTGGTCGAGGCCTCGCCCTCCGCGCTCAACATCGTGGGCGGCATCGGTGCGATCATCATGTTCTTCCTCGTCAGCGCCCTCGAGCTGCTGGTGATGTTCCTGCAGGCCTACGTCTTCACGCTGCTGACCGCGATGTACGTCGCCGGTGCGGTTGCCGAGGAGCACTGAGCCGACCGCGCCCAGGCGCACCGTGCGGCCCGTCCGCACCCCCGATTCCCACAACTTCATATGGTCAACAAAGTCATGAGACTCCACGACGCGCCCTGCGTCACGACGAAAGGAAAGCTGTGACCGGCTCTCTCAACATGCTCGGCTACGGCGTCGCCACGATCGGTCCCGCCATCGCGGTCGGCCTGATCTTCGCTGCCTACATCAACGGTGTCGCCCGCCAGCCCGAGGCCCAGTCGCGCCTCCAGTCGATCGCGATCCTCGGCTTCGCGCTCGCCGAGGCCCTGGCGATCATCGGCATCGCGCTCGCCTTCGCCATCCAGTGACCTACGCCTCGGCGCCCTACCTCACGAGGTGATACATGTCTGAGTCCGTTCGGGCAGCGGAAGAGCTCAACCCGCTGATCCCGCACCTGTCCGAGATCATTCTCGGCGCAGTCTGGTTCCTCATCCTGCTCGGCCTGATCTGGAAGTTCGTCGTCCCGAACTTCGAGAAGGCCTACGCCGACCGCACCGCCGCCATCGAGGGCGGCCTCGCGGCGGCGGAGACCAAGCAGGCCGAGGCCGACGCCAAGCTCGCCGAGCTCGAGGCCCAGCTCGCGGACGCCCGCCACGAGGCGGCGCGCATCCGTGAGGAGGCCCGCGAGCAGGGCGCTGCGATCGTCAGCGACCTGCGTGCGCAGGGGCAGGCCGAGCAGACCCGCATCGTCGAGGCCGGCAAGGCGCAGATCGAGGCGGAGCGCCAGCAGGCGGTCGCGTCGCTGCGCGCCGAGGTCGGCTCGCTGGCCACGGGCCTGGCCGGTCGCATCGTCGGGGAGAGCCTGGAGGACGAGGCCCGCCAGGGTCGCGTCGTCGAGCGCTTCCTCGCCGACCTCGAGACCGGGACGCCGGGGGTCAACTGAGATGACCTCGGACTTCCGCGGAGCATCGGCCGACGCCGTCGCCACGCTGACCGGTGAGCTGGAGACCTCGGTCTCCGGCTCGCCGGAGGTCGCCACGCAGGTCAGTCGCGACCTCTTCTCGGTCGCCACGACCCTGCGCGGCGAGGGGGCGCTGCGGCGTTTCGTCACCGACGCCTCGGTGGCCCCCGAGGCCCGTCAGGGACTCGTGGACCAGGTCCTCGGCGGCAAGGTGAGCGAGCAGGCCCTGGTCGTGCTGCGCGCGGCGGTGAGCCGTCGCTGGACCAGGACCCGTGACCTCGCCGACGCCCTCGAGCACCTCAGCGTCGTGACGCTGGTGCGCTCGGCGGGTGGCGACGCCTCGCGCCTCGCCGACGAGATGTTCGCCTTCGGGCAGGCGGTCAGGTCGACGCCGGCCCTGCGCGACGCACTCTCCGACCCCGCCCGCTCCCACCAGGACAAGGCCCGGCTCGTCGAGGACCTCCTCGCCGGCAAGGTCCTTCCCGCCACGCTCAGCCTGGTCACCCAGGCGCTCGCCGGCACCTACCGCACCGTCGGTGTGGCGCTGGCCGAGTACCAGAAGGTGGCCGCCGAGGCCCAGCACCAGGGCGTCGCCACGGTGCGGGTCGCACGCGACCTGCCCGACGACGAGCGCGCCCGCCTCGCCGGCGCCCTCGAGCGTCAGTACGGCCGGCCCGTCCACCTCAACGTGGTCGTCGATCCCGCCGTCCTCGGTGGCATCCGGGTCGAGATCGGCGACGACGTCATCGACGGGACGATCTCGAGCCGTCTCGACGACGCCCGCCGCCGCCTCGTCGGCTGACCGCCCGCACCAACCCGACTTCGTAGAGACACAAGAGAGAAGGCACCAAGATGACGGAGCTCTCCATCCGTCCGGACGAGATCCGTGACGCGCTTGCCAAGTACGTCGCCGACTACCAGCCCGACGCGTCCAGCCGCGAAGAGGTCGGCTACGTCGCCTCCGCCGGCGACGGCATCGCCCGCGTCAGCGGTCTGCCCTCGGCCATGGCGAACGAGCTGCTGGAGTTCGAGGACGGCACCCGGGGCCTGGCCCTGAACCTCGACACCCGCGAGATCGGCGTCGTCATCCTCGGTGACTTCGACAAGATCGAGGAGGGTCAGACCGTGCGCCGCACCGGCGAGATCCTCTCGGTCCCGGTCGGCGACGACTTCATGGGCCGTGTGGTCGACCCGCTCGGCAACCCCATCGACGGTCTCGGCGAGATCTCCGCCGTGGGTCGTCGTGCCCTGGAGCTGCAGGCCCCGACGGTGATGGACCGCAAGTCGGTGCACGAGCCGATGGCCACCGGCATCAAGGCGATCGACTCGCTCACCCCGATCGGGCGCGGCCAGCGCCAGCTGATCATCGGTGACCGCGCGACCGGCAAGACCACGATCGCGATCGACACGATCATCAACCAGAAGCAGAACTGGGACTCCGGCGACCCGACGAAGCAGGTGCGCTGCATCTACGTCGCGATCGGCCAGAAGGGCTCGACCATCGCCTCCGTGCGTGGCGCCCTCGAGGAGGCCGGCGCGCTGGAGTACACCACCATCGTGGCCTCGCCGGCCTCGGACTCGGCGGGCTTCAAGTACCTCGCGCCGTACACCGGCTCGGCCATCGGCCAGCAGTGGATGTACGACGGCAAGCACGTCCTGATCGTGTTCGACGACCTGACCAAGCAGGCCGAGGCCTACCGCGCCGTGTCGCTGCTGCTGCGTCGCCCGCCGGGCCGCGAGGCCTACCCGGGTGACGTCTTCTACCTGCACAGCCGCCTGCTCGAGCGCTGCGCGAAGCTCTCCGACGAGCTGGGCGCGGGCTCGATGACCGGCCTGCCGATCATCGAGACCAAGGCCAACGACGTCTCGGCGTTCATCCCGACCAACGTCATCTCGATCACCGACGGCCAGATCTTCCTGCAGTCCGACCTCTTCGCCGCCAACCAGCGCCCGGCCATCGACGTGGGCGTCTCGGTCTCGCGCGTGGGTGGTGCCGCCATGACCAAGGCGATGAAGAAGGTCACCGGCTCGCTCAAGGTCGACCTGGCGCAGTTCCGCGCCATGGAGGCCTTCGCGATGTTCGCCTCCGACCTCGACGCCGCCTCGCGCCAGCAGCTCGACCGCGGCCAGCGCCTGATGGCGCTGCTCAAGCAGTCGGCCTACTCGCCGTACCCGCTCGAGGACATGGTGGTCTCGATGTGGCTGGGCACCACCGGTCGCCTCGACCGCGTGCCCGTCGGCGACGTGATCCGCTTCGAGCAGGAGTTCATCGACTACGTGCGCCGCTCGCACGAGGGCATCTTGTCCTCGATCCGCGAGACGCAGAAGTTCGAGGACGAGGACGGCCTGGAGAGCGCGTACGACTCCTTCCTCGACCAGTTCGAGACCTCCGACGGCGGCTCGATCAAGATCGGCCACGAGGCCGACGCCGAGGCGATGGAGGACGACGAGCTCGGCCAGGAGCAGATCGTCAAGCAGAAGCGGGGCTGACCATGGCCGTATCGCTGCGTGAGTACCGCGCGCGGATCAAGTCGACCGAGTCGATGAAGAAGATCACGCGCGCCATGGAGCTCATTGCTGCGTCCCGGATCGTCAAGGCGCAGCAGCGGGCACAGGCGGCAGCGCCGTACGCCCGCGAGCTGACCCGTGCGGTGTCGGCGGTGGCGACGTTCTCGGACGTCGACCACCCGCTGACCAAGGAGGAGGAGAACCCCAAGCGGGCCGCCGTCCTGATCGTCACGAGCGACCGTGGCCTGGCCGGGGCCTACTCCTCGAGCGTGCTCAAGGAGGCCGAGAGGCTCGCCGAGCGCCTGCGCGAGGAGGGCAAGGAGATCGACACCTTCATCGCGGGCCGCAAGGGCGAGGCGTACTACAAGTTCCGCCAGCGTCCGGTCGAGCAGACCTGGACCGGGTTCTCCGACCAGCCGTCCTACGACGTCGCCGCGGAGATCGGGGAGACCCTGATCGAGCGGTTCCTGCGCGAGCAGGGCGAGGAGGGCGACGTCGACGAGGTGCACGTGGTCTACACGCGCTTCGTGTCGATGCTGACCCAGGAGCCGACCGCGGTGCGGCTGCTGCCGCTCGAGGTCGTCGAGGGCGAGGAGGCCCCCGAGGAGTCCGAGCTGCTGCCGCTCTACGAGTTCGAGCCCTCGCCCGAGGCGGTGCTCGACGGGCTGCTGCCGCAGTACGTCCAGTCGCGGATCTTCTTCTGCCTGCTGCAGGCGGCCGCCTCCGAGCTCGCCGCCCGCCAGAAGGCG
Source organism: Nocardioides sp. 31GB23 (assembly GCF_040012395.1). Taxonomy (NCBI): domain Bacteria; kingdom Bacillati; phylum Actinomycetota; class Actinomycetes; order Propionibacteriales; family Nocardioidaceae; genus Nocardioides; species Nocardioides sp. 31GB23. Next base: position 38,971 of record NZ_JBDYKJ010000041.1, read on the forward strand.
ATGAAGTCGGCCACCGACAACGCCGAAGAGCTCATCAAGAAGTACAAGCGGATCGCCAACCAGGCCCGCCAGGCCGGCATTACCCAGGAAATCAGCGAGATCGTCGGTGGCGTCAACGCGCTCGCCGATGCCAACGCCGGTGCCGAATAAGTGGAGTGAGTGAGAGACATGACTGCAACGCTTGAAGAGACCACCCAGGCCGGCGGCGCCAGCGTGGGGCGCATCGCCCGCGTGATCGGCCCGGTCGTCGACGTGGAGTACCCCGTCGACAACATGCCCGACATCTACAACAAGCTCACCGCCGAGGTCGTCCTCAACGGTGAGACCACGGTGCTGCCCCTCGAGGTGGCCCAGCACATCGGTGACGGCATGGTCCGTGCCATCTCGCTGAAGCCGACCGACGGCCTCGTGCGCGGCGGCCAGGTCATCGACACTGGTGAGCCGATCATGGTGCCGGTTGGCGACGTGACCCTGGGTCGCGTCTTCAACGCCACCGGCGACGTGCTGAACCTCGAGGAGGGCGAGCAGCTCGCCGAGCACGAGCGCTGGGGCATCCACCGCAAGGCGCCCGCCTTCGACCAGCTCGAGTCGAAGACCCAGATGTTCGAGACCGGCATCAAGGTCATCGACCTGCTGACGCCCTACGTGCAGGGCGGCAAGATCGGCCTGTTCGGCGGCGCCGGTGTGGGCAAGACGGTGCTCATCCAGGAGATGATCGCCCGGGTGGCCAAGAACCACGGTGGTGTGTCGGTGTTCGCCGGTGTCGGCGAGCGCACCCGCGAGGGCAACGACCTCATCGTTGAGATGGAGGAGGCCGGCGTCCTCGGGCAGACCGCCCTCGTCTTCGGCCAGATGGACGAGCCGCCGGGCACCCGCCTGCGGGTGGCGCTCTCGGCGCTGACGATGGCGGAGTACTTCCGCGACGTGCAGAACCAGGACGTGCTGCTCTTCATCGACAACATCTTCCGGTTCACCCAGGCCGGCTCGGAGGTCTCGACCCTGCTGGGTCGGATGCCCTCGGCCGTGGGCTACCAGCCCAACCTGGCCGACGAGATGGGTGTGCTCCAGGAGCGGATCACCTCGACGCGAGGCAACTCGATCACCTCGATGCAGGCGATCTACGTCCCCGCGGACGACTACACCGACCCGGCGCCGGCCACCACGTTCGCCCACCTCGACGCGACCACCGAGCTGTCGCGCGAGATCGCCTCGCTGGGCATCTACCCGGCCGTGGACCCGCTGACCTCGACGTCGCGGATCCTCGACCCGCAGTACATCGGCAAGGAGCACTACGACTGCGCGATCCGCGTCAAGCAGATCCTGCAGCGCAACAAGGAGCTCCAGGACATCATCGCCATCCTCGGTGTCGACGAGCTGTCGGAGGAGGACAAGGTCATCGTGTCCCGCGCGCGCCGCATCCAGCGGTTCCTCTCGCAGAACACCTACGTGGCCAAGCAGTTCACCGGCATCGAGGGCTCGACCGTCCCGGTCGCCGACACGATCGAGGCGTTCAACAAGATCGCCGAGGGCGAGTACGACCACGTGGCCGAGCAGGCCTTCTTCATGTGCGGCGGTCTGGACGACGTCGAGAAGAAGTGGGCCGAGATCCAGAAGAACCTCTGATGGCGGACGAGATCGGCACCGGCCTGCAGGTCGAGCTGGTCGCCGCCGACCGGACCGTGTGGTCCGGCGAGGCGTCGATGGTGATCGCACGCACGACGGAGGGTGACCTGGGTGTGCTGCCCGGGCACGCCCCCCTGCTGTCGCTGCTCACCGAGGCCGCGGTGGAGATCAGCTCGGTCGAGGGTGTCGTGCACGCGGCGGTCGACGGCGGGTTCCTCTCCGTCGCCGGCGACCGTGTCTCGATCCTGACCGAGCACGCCCTGCTCGCCGAGGAGATCAAGATCGACGAGGCCAAGGCGGCGCTGGAGGCGGCCGAGGGCATGCCCACCGGCGACGAGCGCGAGCTGCACCTGCGGCGCGCCCAGGCCCGGATCCGGGCAGCCGAGAAGGCGGGCTGACCCCACCTGCTGGAGTCCCGACCGTGCCGCTAGGGTGATGCCCTCAGCGCGGTCGGGACTCAGGCAGGGGGACGTGGATGCCGGTGTGGCAGTGGCTGCTCGACGCAGCCGGTGTGCTCCTGGTGCTCGTCCTCCTCTACGGCCTCGCCCTGGTCGTGCGCCGTCGTGTCATCGCTCGTGACGGCGGCACCTTCGAGCTCAGCCACCGCGTCCGGTCCGACAGGGCCGGGCGCGGTTGGCTTCTCGGGATCGGGCGCTACTCGGGCGAGCAGCTCGAGTGGTTCCGCATCTTCTCCTTGTCGCCACGGCCCAAGCGCACCTGGGAGCGCAGCGAGCTGACCTACGAGGCTCGCCGCGCGCCGGAGGGTGCCGAGCAGTCCTCGCTGTTCCCCGACCACGTGGTCATCGTGTGCCGCAGCGCCACCGGGGCCGACGTCGAGCTGGCGATGGGAACATCGTCGCTGACCGGCTTCCAGTCGTGGCTGGAGGCACGCCCCCCGGGTGCGGAGATGCCCGGCTCCCGCTGACCGACGCCGTCGGTCGAGCAGTGACGAGCACCAGCGAGGAACGTCGTCGAGACCCGGTGAGGTGCCCACGCGCCGTACGCCGGGCCATCCTGCTGAGCGCGCAGTGGTCACGAACGGCAAGTCAGCAGCACTGCGAGACGTTGTCTGTGACCACTCCGCGCAGAGCCTCCGTCCCTCGCTGCTCGACCAATGGGCAGGTGCCCACGCGCCGTACGCCGTGTGGCTGCGGGGTTTCGAGCAACCCAGCGGCCAACCCCGGGCCGCGCCATGGCGCGGGGAATTCGACACATCGGTCACTCCAGGCC
>NZ_JBDYKJ010000042.1:0-41071 GCF_040012395.1 Nocardioides sp. 31GB23
TGCCCCGACCCCGCCCCGAAGCCGTCCGACCCTCCGACCAGATGGAGCGCCACCCGTGAAGACCCTGCGCACCCCCGACGACCGCTTCGCCGACCTGCCCGACTTCCCGTGGCAGCCGTCGTACGCCGAGCTCACCGATCCCGACGGCGGCGAGCCGCTGCGGATGGCCTACCTCGACGTGGGGCCCGCCGAGGGCTTCGACGACGCCCCGGTCGCGCTGCTGCTGCACGGCGAGCCGTCGTGGTCCTTCCTCTACCGCCACGTGATCGGGGTGCTGGCCGCCGCCGGCGTGCGCTGCATCGCCCCCGACCTGATCGGCTTCGGGCGCTCCGACAAGCCGACCCGGCCCGAGGACCACAGCTACGCCCGCCACGTCGAGTGGGTGCGCGAGCTGGTCGTCGACGACCTCGACCTGCGCGACGTCACCCTGGTCGGGCAGGACTGGGGCGGGCTGATCGGGCTGCGCCTGGTCGCCGAGAACCCCGACCGCTTCGCCCGCGTCGTGGCCGCCAACACCGGCATGCCCACCGGCGACTTCGACATGCCCGAGATCTGGTGGCAGTTCCGCAAGGCGGTCGAGGGCGCCGACCACCTCAACGTGGGCCGCTTCGTGGAGTCCGGCTGCGTGCGCGGGCTCAGCGACGAGGTGCGCGCGGCGTACGACGCCCCGTTCCCCACCCAGGAGATGGTCGCCGGGCCGCGGGCGATGCCCGGCCTGGTGCCGACCAGCACCGACGACCCGGCCACCGAGGCCAACCGGGCCGCCTGGGAGGCGCTGGGGCGCTGGGAGAAGCCGTTCCTGGTGGCGTTCTCCGACTCCGACCCGATCACGGGGGCGATGGCGCCGCTGATGAAGAAGCTGGTGCCCGGCACCCGCGAGGTCGAGCACCCGGTGATCGAGCGCGCCGGGCACTTCCTGCAGGAGGACGCCGGCGCCGAGCTCGGCCACGCGGTGGCCGACTTCATCGCCGCGACCTGACCGCCGCGTCCTGGGCCGGGGTCGCCGCGGCGGGTCACAGCCCCATCGCCGCCTCGGCGGCCGCCAGCACCGGCGCGGTGACCTCGCGGCAGCGCGCCTCCCCGGCGTCGTACGCCGCGCGGAGACGCTCCGGGTCGGCCAGCAGGTCGGCGTGGCGGCGCTGCACCGGCTCGAGCACCCCCACGACGGCGTCGGCGACCGCCCGCTTCAGCGCGCCGTAGGTGCTGATGCCCTCGGCGGAGCCCCCGCAGGCGACGAGCACGTCGAGCAGGTTGGTGACGCCGGGCTTGGCCGCCCGGTCCGCGCGCACCGCGCCCGGCCCGGTGTCGCTGTCGGTGACCGCGCGGGCGACCTTGCGCCGCACCACGTCGGGCGGGTCGAGCAGGCCGACCACCCCGGAGAGGTCGGTGCTCGACTTGCTCATCTTCTCGGTGGGCCGCTGCAGGTCCATCACCCGCGCGCCGGCGGGTGCCACCACGATCTCGGGCACGGTGAAGACCTCGCCGTAGGTGCGGTTGAAGCGCACCGCGAGGTCGCGGGCCAGCTCGACGTGCTGGCGCTGGTCGTCGCCCACCGGCACCTGGGTGGGCCGGTAGAGCAGGATGTCGGCGGCCATCAGCACCGGGTAGGTCAGCAGCGCCGCCCGGCTCGAGCCGTCGGTGCGCCGGCGCTGCTTGAACTGGATCATCCGCCCCAGCTCGCCGCTGGAGGCCACGCACTCGAGGAGGTAGGCGAGCTGGCGGTGGGCGGGCACCCGGCTCTGCACGAAGAGGGTGCTGGGTCCGAGCCCCGCCGCGAGGAGCAGCGCGGCCAGGTCACGGGTGCGCTCGCGCAGCAGGCGGGGGTCGTGGCCGTCGGTGAGGGCGTGCAGGTCGCTGACCCCCACGAAGCAGTCGTGGGCGTCCTGGCCCGCGACGAGTGGGCGCAGCGCGCCGAGCAGGTTGCCGAGGGTGGGGCGCCCGCTCGGGGTGACGAGCGAGAGCCGGCGGGGGCCGGTGGCGGTGGTGGGCTGGGTGGACATGTCGTCTCCTGGTGGGTGCGTGCCCACGCGTGGCTGGTCCGCAGAAGACGAACGGCCGCCCGTGGGCGGCCGTGGGATGAGGAAGGTGCGCTCGATCGGTGGTCCGCCGTCAGGCGGCCCACCACTGCGAGCACGACGCCGGGCCCGCGGACGGGCTCGGGGCGGGGCTCGGGGTGGTGACCAGCACGTGAGCAGGCTAGCGTCGGGAGTGGCCGGCGTCACCTGCGGCGGTAGCGTCGGGCCCGTGCTCGCCTGCTCCGGACCCTCGACCGTCGTCTTCGACCCCCGCCTCACGGAGTACGACTTCGGCGTGGGCCACCCGATGTCGCCGGTGCGGGTGGACCTGACGATGCGCCTGGCCCAGGAGCTCGGCGTCGTGGCCGGCCCCGGTGGCCTGCGGCAGGTGCCGGCGCCGATCGCCTCCGACGACCTGCTGGCCACGGTCCACGAGCCGGCCCTCCTCGAGGCGGTCCAGGACGCCGGACGGCGGGTCCGGCCCCGGCTCGACGTGGGCCTGGGTACCGACGACAACCCCGTCTTCGCCGGCATGCACGAGGCCGGCGCCCACGTCGTGGGTGCCACGGTGGAGGCCTGCCGGCAGGTCTGGAGCGGCGAGTCGCTGCACTCGGCCAACATCACCGGGGGGCTGCACCACGCCATGCCCGACCGGGTCAGCGGGTTCTGCGTCTACAACGACATCGCGGTGGGCATCCGGACCCTGCTCGACCAGGGCGCCGAGCGGGTGGCCTACGTCGACATCGACGTCCACCACGGTGACGGGGTCGAGAAGATCTTCTGGGACGACCCGCGGGTGCTGACGATCTCGCTGCACGAGACCGGGCAGGTCCTCTTCCCCGGCACCGGGTTCCCCCAGGACCTGGGCGGCGCGGGGGCCGAGGGCAGCGCCGTCAACGTGGCGCTGCCGCCCGGCACGTCCGACGGGGGGTGGCTGCGTGCCTTCCACGCCGTGGTCGGGCCGCTGCTGCGGGAGTTCGCCCCCCAGGTGCTGGTCAGCCAGCACGGCTGCGACTCCCACGCCGACGACCCGCTGGCCCACCTGATGCTGTCGGTCGACGGGCAGCGCGCCGCCCACGAGGCCCTGCACGACCTGGCCCACGAGGTCGCCGACGGTCGCTGGGTGGCGCTCGGCGGCGGCGGCTACGAGCTGGCCTCGGTGGTGCCGCGCTCGTGGACCCACCTGCTGGCCTGCGTCGCGGGCACCCCGCTCGACGTGCAGACCGCGACGCCCGGCGCGTGGCAGGAGCACGTGCAGCGGCTGCTGGGCCAGGTGGCCCCCCGCAGGATGACCGACGGCGTGACGCCGGCGTACCGGGACTGGGCGCTGGGCTACGACCCCGACACCTGGCTGGACCGGGCCGTCCAGGCCACCCGCGTGGCCGCCTTCCCGCTGCACGGGCTCGACCCCCAGCCCTGGTGACCAGATGGCCCAGAAGGGTCATTTGCAAGCCGACACGCCGAGTTCTGGCGAGTCACTTGCGATTGCCTCTTCCCCACGAGTCACTCCAGGCCCTATTCTCACCACTGCGTGGCCGTGGAGTCGCCGGCGGGGAAGCCGGCGGACGTGCCACCCAGGAAGTCGGTGCAAGCTCATGGTGACCAGCTCCTCCGGAGACATCTCCGAGGCCAAGTTCCTGACCGTTGCCGAGGTCGCCGCGATGATGCGGGTCTCGAAGATGACGGTCTACCGCCTCGTGCACAACGGCGACCTGCCCGCGGTCCGGGTCGGGCGCTCGTTCCGGGTGCGCGAGGAGGACGCCAACGAGTACATCCGCAAGTCCTTCTACGACGCCGGCTGAGCCGATTCTCCCAGCCCGGCACCGGCCCAGTAGGCTGTCCCGGTCTCTCGCGTCTCTGCGCGGGACCACCAGCTGGGAAAGGAACAACCTGTGGGTTCGGTCATCAAGAAGCGGCGCAAGCGCATGGCCAAGAAGAAGCACCGCAAGCTGCTGAAGAAGACGCGCGTCCAGCGTCGCAAGCTCGGCAAGTAGTCGCGGGCCACCGCGCGGGCCAGGGGCCCGCGCCGGTGGCGCACCACCCAACACGTCGTCGACACTTCTCGAGGATCGGGCGCGCACATGGGCAAGGTCGTCCTGGTGACCGGGGTCTCACGCGACCTCGGGCGTCGGTTCGCGCGCGCCCTGGCCGCCGATCCCGGCGTCACCCGGGTGATCGGCGTCGACGCGGTCCCGCCGCGCGGCGACATCGGTGAGGTGTCGTTCGTGCGTGCCGACATCCGCACCCCGGTCATCGCGAAGGTGATCGCGAAGGAGGACGTCGACACCGTCGTCCACATGAGCGTCATCGCCACCCCCGGCAGTGCCGGCGGGCGGGGCACGATGAAGGAGCTCAACGTCATCGGGACGATGCAGCTGCTCGCCGCCTGCCAGCGCGCGCCCGGCGTGCGCGACGTGGTGGTCAAGTCGACCACCACCGTCTACGGCGCCAGCAGCCGCGACCCGGCGATGTTCACCGAGGACATGGAGCCGCGCCGCGCGCCGCGCGTCGGCTACGCCAAGGACGTCGCCGAGGTCGAGGGCTACGTGCGCGGGTTCGCGCGCCGACGCGGCGACGTGCGGGTCACCCTGCTGCGCTGCGCCAACGTCGTGGGCCCCCACGTGCAGAGCCCGCTGACCTCCTACCTGCGCCTGCCCGTGGTCCCCACGGTGGCCGGCTACGACCCGCGCCTGCAGCTGCTGCACGAGGACGACCTCTTCGCGGTCCTGCACCACGCGGTCACCCACGAGGTGGCCGGCACCTTCAACGTCGCCGGCGACGGCGTCCTGATGCTCTCGCAGGCGCTGCGCCGGCTGCGCCGCCCGACCCTGGCCCTGCCCGGCTTCGCGGTCGGCTCGCTGGGCTCGGCGCTGCGCTCGGCCCGCGTCGCCGACTTCTCGCCCGAGCAGGTCGCGTTCCTGACCTACGGCCGCGGGGTCGACACCACGCGGATGCGCGAGGAGCTCGGGTTCCACCCGGCACGCACGACCGCCGAGGCGCTCAGCGACTTCAGCGCGACCCTGCCGCGCACGGGCGGGCGGGCCGAGCGGCTGCTCGACGGCCTCGCCGCGGCCTTCCCCGAGCCGGTGGGCGACACCGACCGGCCCGAGGCGCTGCACCCGGTCGACGACGACGTGCGACGAGTCCCGGGAGGTCACCATGGGTGACGCCGAGATCATCCCCATCGGCACCCGCGGCCGCCCCGGTCGCGGCGCGGGCACGCAGCCGTCCTCGGCGGCCCGCGGCCTGGCGGGGCCGGGGCGTCGCGCCGGCGCCAAGCCCGGTGCCGACGACCAGCGCCTCACGCCCGACCGCACGGACCCGGCCGGCGAGCAGCCGCCGCAGGACGAGACCACCACCGCGTCCGAGACGCCGGGCGACGAGCCGGCTGCCGAGCGCACCGAGGGCTCGGGCCACGAGCAGCAGGGCGAGGACCGGCCGGCACCGCCGCGGGCCCCGGTCGCCACCGAGGAGCGCCACCCCTCGGCCGGCATCCCGGTCGGGGACTGGCTCTCGGCCTTCCAGCACGCCGCGCGCGAGCTGTTCGGCGAGGAGTGGGAGGGCCAGCTGGCGCGGTTCCTGGCCTTCCTGCGCCGCCGCGTCACCGGCGACTACGTCGTCGACGAGTACGGCTTCGACGCCGAGGTCACCCAGCGCTTCTTCATGGCCGCCCTGCGTCCCATCGCGCAGAAGTGGTTCCGCATCGAGGTCCGCGGGATCGAGAACATCCCCGCCGAGGGCGGCGCGCTCGTCGTCTCCAACCACTCCGGCACCGTGCCCGTCGACGGGCTGATGACCATGGTCTCGATCCACGACCACGCCGAGCGCTTCCTGCGCCCGCTCGGTGCCGACCTGGTCTTCCGCGTGCCCGTGGTCAACGCCCTGGCCCGCAAGGGCGGCGCCACCCTGGCCTGCCAGGAGGACGCCGAGCGGATGCTGCGCGGCGGTGAGCTCGTCGGGGTGTGGCCCGAGGGCTTCAAGGGCATCGGCAAGCCGTACGCCGAGCGCTACAAGCTGCAGCGCTTCGGTCGCGGCGGCTTCGTCTCGGCCGCGCTGCGCACCGGGGTGCCCATCGTGCCGCTGTCGGTGGTCGGCGCCGAGGAGATCTACCCCCTGGTCGGCAACGTGCCCTCGCTGGCGCGGCTGCTCGGGGTGCCCTACATCCCGATCACCCCGCTCTTCCCGCTGCTGGGCCCGCTGGGGCTGGTGCCCCTGCCGTCGAAGTGGCTGCTGGAGTTCGGGGAGCCGATCCGCACCGACGAGTTCGAGGACGGCGCGGCCGACGACCCGATGCTCGTCTTCAACGTCACCGACCAGGTGCGCGAGACGATCCAGCAGACGCTCTACACGCTGCTGCGGCAGCGCGAGTCCGTCTTCCGCTGAGCGGGGACCACCGCGCCGGCTCGCGCGAGCGGGTGCTCCGGCGCGGCGCCGCCGGGGTCAGGGAAGCAGCGGGTCGGTGAGGCCCTCGACGAGTCCGGTGACGCCCTCGACGACGTCCTCGACCGTGCCGGAGACCGCGCCACCGCCGCCCTTGCCGCCGCCGCTGCCGGTGGGCGTGCCGGTGCCGGGCAGGTTCTCGGTGAGGCCCGACAGCGGGCCCTGGCCGCTGCCCGAGCCATCGGAGCCGGACGGCCCGCTCGCGCCGGCGCCCTGCGTGGGCGTCGCGCCGGGGGTCGGCAGGGTCACGGTGCCCGGAGGCGTGCTGGTCGAGGGCGCGCCGCCCGCACCGGAACCGTCGCCCTTCTTGCCCGAGCCGGCCTTGCCGGAGCCGTCCTGCGACCCGGTGGCGGCCCGGTCGTCGCCGGCGGGCGGCGTGACGAGGTCGCCCAGCAGGGCCTCGGCGGCGTTGACCAGGAAGGTGGGCACCTGGCCGATCGTGGAGCCGGAGCACGTGGGGCAGAGCTGCTGGGTCGTCTGGTCGATCTCGGCGAGCAGCGTGCCGGCGGTGACCAGGACGTCCTGGGCCGGAGCCGGCAGCACCGCGGAGAGGTCCTCGAGCACGCCCATGCTGTCGACCGTGAACTCCTGCAGCTCCACGATCGTGGTCTCGTCGCCGGTCTCGGCGTAGTCGCCGAGCAGGACCTGGCTGGCCTCGGAGGCCTGCTCGGTGAAGCTGACCAGCGTGCTCTCGATGGCCTCGAGGTCCTGGCCCTCCTCGTCGCGCGAGAGGGCGTCGACCTCGGCGAGGCGCCCGGCGGCGTGGGAGAGCAGGCTCCCGCCGCGGCGCTCGTCGCTGGTGCTGACGCCGGTGGCGACGTTCTCGATGGCGCGCTTGAGCGGGTAGAGCACGTCGCCGGGCAGTGCCGACTGCGAGGCGACCGCCATGGTGCTCGAGGCGCCGACGATGGCCAGGCCACCGACGGCGGCAGCGATCCGACGGTCACGGCGGGTGCGCTGGGGCGCCACGCTCAGGCGGGCCGCGGTCGCGGGCGAGGCCGTCGCGGCGGGGCGCAGCTCGGCGGCCGCGGCGGTCATCAGCTGCTGGCGCAGGTCGGACACGAACTCGGGGCGGGCCTGCGGCTGCGGGCTGGAGCGCAGGGCGCCCACCACGTCGAGGAGGTCGTCGAACCGTGCGTCCTCGACCGGCCGGCCCGCGGCGCGGGCCTCGACCAGTGCGTCGAACTCCTCGGCACGTCGTCGTGCCGCGAACACGGGGCTCATCGGCGGGATCCTTCTCGGTGGTCGGTAGGGAGCGGCGAGACGTCGGGGCGACGTCTCGACACCCGGCTCAACGACCGGTCGCGACGGTTGGTTACGGGCTGTGACGCAGGCGTCATGACGCTCATCGCAGGCCCTCCGGCATCAGCTTGGCGAGGTTGCGGACCCCCCGCAGCTGCAGCTGCTTGATGGCCCCGTCGCTGCGCCCCAGCACGGCGGCCGTCTCGGCGATGCTCATTCCCTGCAGGAAGCGCATCACCAGGCAGTCGCGCTGCTCGTCGGGGAGCTCGGTCAGCGCCTTGAGCAGGATCTCGTTCGTCAGCCCCGCCAGCACCACCGCCTCGGGCCCCTCGGTGGCGTCGTCGTGCTGGCCCATGTCCTCGGTGGTCATCTCGAGGCGGGTCCGCCCGGCCTTGAAGTGGTCGGTGGCCAGGTTGCGGGCGATCGTCATCAGCCAGGCGCCGAAGTCCTTGCCCTGCCAGCGGAAGCCCTGCATCGAGCGCAGCGCCCGGAAGAAGGTCTCGGACGTGAGGTCCTCGGCCAGCGTCGCCGAGCGGGTGCGGTGGAACAGGAACCGGTAGACCGAGCCCTGGTAGTGGTCGTAGAGCAGCCCGAAGGCGTCCACGTCGCCCTTGCGGGCCAGCTCGACCAGGGCGATCAGGCGCTGGCGGTCGGTCGCGGACTCCTCCGACGACGTCGCGAGGGCGCTGTCGTCGTAGCCGCCGGGCGTGGCCGGCCCGGCGGGCCCGTCGACCTCCGCGTGCAGGCTGTCGTCGGAGACCGTCTGCAGCAGCAGGTCGAGCAGCCGCGAGGGGGGCGCGCCCGGCGTGGCGGCCGAGGCCAGGGCCGGCGTGAGGGACGGGCCGAGCGAGGAGGTGGCGGCGGTGGCGTCGTCGAGGGCGCGGAGGACGAGTCGGCGCAGGGCGGCGAAGCCGTGCGTCACCTCGTCGGCGTGCCACGCCATCTGCGGAACCCTCCCATGCACGCTCTCTCCCAGAGCGGATTCGAGGGTACGACGGATCGGTGCCGCTGGGAACAGGAACAGTCGTATACCGAAAGAAGTTCCTGGAGCGGCCCGAGGCGCGGGCCGCAGCGGTCCAGACCACCCGCGTCGACGGGACGCCGCCCGGTCAGCGTCGGCGCGAGCGCAGCGCGACACCGGCCGCCACGGTGCCGCTGAGCGCCCCGGCCGCCGCCCCGACCACCAGCCCGGCGCGGGCGGCCTTGCGCCCGGTGCGGTAGTCGCGGATCCGCCAGCCCGCCTCGCGTGCGTGGGCGCGCAGCCGGGAGTCGGGGTTGATGGCGCAGGGGTCGCCGACCATGCTCAGCATCGGCAGGTCGTTGTAGGAGTCGGAGTAGGCCGAGCAGGCCTGCAGGTCGAGCCCCTCGCGGTCGGCCAGGGCGCGCACCGCCTCGGCCTTCGCGGGGCCGTGCAGCATGTCGCCCACCAGGCGGCCGGTGTAGACGCCGGCGTCGTGCTCGGCCACGGTGCCCATCGCGCCGGTGAGCCCGAGCCGCCGGGCGATGACCTGGGCGATCTCGATGGGCGCGGCGGTGACCAGCCAGACCCGCTGGCCCTGGTCGAGGTGCAGCTGGGCCTGTGCCCGGGTGCCGGGCCAGATCCGGTGGGCCATCGCCTCGTCGAAGATCTCCTCGGTGAGCTCCTGCAGCTCGGCGACGGTGTGCCCGGCGATGAAGCCCAGCGCCGAGGAGCGGGCGTCGGCGACGTGCTCGGGGTCCTCGACCCCCACGACCCGGAAGTAGGCCTGCTTCCAGGCGGCGCCGGCGATCTCGCGGGTGGTGAAGAACTTGCGCCGGTGCAGGCCGCGGGCCAGGTGGAAGATGCTCGCGCCCTGCATGATCGTGTTGTCGACGTCGAAGAAGGCCGCCGAGGTGGGGTCGCTGGGGGTGACCAGCGCCGTCTCGACCTCGGCTGCGGCCGCGGCCGCCTCGCCCGCCAGCGTGGAGCGTTGCTGGAGGTTCGGCAGGGTCCGGCGCTCGGCGGGCGGGGTCACGCCGCCACCCTAGGAGATCGTGGCCCCGGGTCCCAGGGGACCGGCCGCGGCCCGTGGGCCGGGCCCGGCCCCGGGTTCCGCGGGTTCCGCGGGTTCCCCGGGCCGCCTGTCGTGGCGGCGACGATGTGGGAGCATCGCCTGATGGACCACGGCAGCACGCGGGGGCGTCCCGACGACGACGTCGACCAGGTCGCACCGCAGCCCGAGGACCTCAGCGACCTCGTCGTCGCCGCGGCGGCCGAGTCGCCCGACAAGCTCGCCCTGGTCGAGGCCGACGGCCGCAGCGTGACCTGGGCCGAGCTCGAGGACGAGGTGGCGCGGCTGGCCCACGGCCTCTCCGAGGCAGGGGTGGTCGCCGGCTACCGCGTCGTGCTGGCGCTCGAGAACACGATCGAGTTCGTCACCACCTACCTCGCCGTGCTGCGGGTCCACGCCGTGGCCGTGCCGGTGAACCCGCGCTCCACGCCCGGTGAGCTCACGCGGATGCTGGCCGACTCCGGCAGCCGCCTCGTGGTGGCCGGGCCCGCCGCCCTCGACGTCGTACGCCGCGCGGTCACCGACCTCGCGGCCGCTCGCGCCGCGGGTGACGCGGGCGACGCGGGCGAGGACCTGCCGCCCGAGCTGCTGGCGCGGGCGGCCGAGCCGCGCGTCGTGGTGGTCGGCTCCGAGCCGGGGCCGGGGGAGTGGGCCTTCTCGGCGCTGCGCGCCGACGCGACCCCGGTCGAGGTGCCCCGGGTGCGCGACCGCGAGCGGCTGGCCGTGCTGCTCTACACCTCGGGCACCTCCGGGCACCCGCGCGCGGCGATGCTCAGCCACCGGGCCCTGCTGGCCAACATCGACCAGGTGGGCGCGGTCCGGCCGCCGATGATGCACGGCGACGACGTGGTGCTCGGGGTGCTGCCGCTCTTCCACGTCTACGGGCTCAACGCCGTGCTCGGCAGCGCCCTGCGCCACCGCGCCAAGCTGGTGCTGGTGCGCGAGTACGACCCCGAGACCATCCTCGACGTCGTCGACGACGAGGCGTGCAGCGTGCTGCCGGTGGCGCCCCCGGTCTTCCGGCACTGGCGCGACGAGGAGGCCCTGGCCGAGCGGCTCGGCCCGGTGCGGCTGATCCTGTCGGGCTCCGCCCCGCTCGACCCGGTCTCGGTCGCCCGCTTCAGCGCCGCCACCGGCCTGGTCGTGCACCAGGGCTACGGGCTGACCGAGGCGGCGCCGGTCGTGACCAGCACCCTGTGCGTGGCGGGCCCCGGCGACCCCGGCGAGCCGGCCGCGCCGACCCCGGGCTCGGTCGGCAGCGTGCTGCCCGGCATCGAGGTGCGCCTGGTCGACGAGTCGGGCCGGGCGCCCGAGCCGGGGGACCCGGGCGAGATCCAGGTGCGCGGCGCCAACGTCTTCAGCGGCTACTGGCCCGACGGGTCCGACGGCCCCGACGCCGAGGGCTGGTTCTCGACCGGCGACGTCGGCCTCCTCGACCCGCGCGGCGAGCTCTTCCTGGTCGACCGGGTCAAGGAGCTGGTCATCGTCTCGGGCTTCAACGTCTACCCCAGCGAGGTGGAGGACGTCGTGCGCGAGGTCGCCGCGGTGCGCGAGGCGGCCGTGATCGGGGTCGGCGACGACGAGACCGGCGAGGCGGTGCTGGCCTTCGTGGTCGCCCCGGGCGCCGAGCGCGACGAGGTCGTCGCCGAGGTGCGGGAGCACTGCGCCGAGCGCCTGGCCCGGTTCAAGGTGCCCAGCCGCGTCGAGGTCGTCGACTCGCTGCCGGTGACGGTGACCGGCAAGGTCCGCAAGGGCACGCTGCGCGCCCAGGAGCGCCGGCGCACGGTGGAGCTGCTCTCGTGAGCGCCACCGACCCGCGGGTGCGGCTGCTCACCCGGCCCGGCTGCCACCTGTGCGACGACGCACGCGCGGTCGTGGAGGCGGTCTGCGCCGAGCTGGGCGAGCGCTACGACGAGCTCTCGATCGACGACGACCCCGAGCTGGCCCGTCGCTACGGCGAGGAGATCCCGGTGACCCTCGTCGACGGCCGCCAGCACGACTACTGGCGCGTCGACCCGGTGCGGCTGCGCCGGGCACTGGGCGCCTGACCAGTCCGGACCAGTCCGGAGCAGCCCGGAGCGGCGCTCGCGGCCCCTCGGTGACCGGGCCGCGGAGGTCCGGCGGGGCCGGTGGGGGTGGGGGTTCTCACATGTGCTAGCCCACCTGCCGGACCGGTCCCCGCTCGGTTTGTTCTCGCGTTCACAAACTCCTACAGTGGCGAGGTCGCTCGGACGATCCGGGGCCCCTCGGTCCCCGTCCCGCGGCTGGGCATGGAGAGCACTGAAGTGACCGAACGGACCCCCTCCGAGGCGTCGCGGGACATCCCCGAGGCGACCGTCGCGCGGCTGCCGGTCTACCTGCGAGCCCTCACCGCGCTCTCCGAGGCCGGCACCGCCACCTGCTCCAGCGAGCACCTGGCCACCGCGGCCGGGGTCAACAGCGCCATGCTGCGCAAGGACCTCTCCCACCTCGGCAGCTACGGCACCCGCGGGGTCGGCTACGACGTGGAGTACCTGCGCTACCAGATCGCGCGCGAGATCGGCGTGACCCAGGACTGGCCCGTGGTCATCGTCGGCATCGGCAACCTCGGGCACGCGCTGGCCAACTTCTCCGGCTTCCGCAGCCGCGGCTTCCGGGTGGTGGCCCTGCTCGACGCCGACCCCCGCCGTCACCAGGAGGTCGTGGCCGGCGTCGACGTGCGCCCCTTCTCCGACCTCGAGGCGATCGTGCACGAGCACGGCGTCGCGATCGGCGTGATCTCCACCCCCGCCCCCGCGGCCCAGGACGTCGCCGACCACATGGTGGCCGCCGGCATCCGCAGCATCCTCAACTTCGCCCCGACCGTGCTCGCCGTGCCCCCCGGGGTCGACGTGCGCAAGGTCGACCTGTCCATCGAGCTGCAGATCCTCGCCTACCACGAGCAGCGCAAGGCGCTGGGTGCTGCGGCCGTCGAGCGTCCCGTCGACGGGGCGCTGGAAGGAAGGCCCGCATGAGCGTCCTGGTCGTGGGGCTCTCCCACAACTCCGCCCCCGTCTCCCTGCTCGAGCGCGTCGCCGGCACCGACGACGACAGCGTCGCCAAGCTGGTGGGCGCGGCGTCCGGCGCCGCCCACGTCACCGAGGCCACGGTGATCTCGACGTGCAACCGGCTGGAGATCTACGCCGACGTCGACCGCTTCCACGGCTCGGTGGAGGAGCTCTCGACCCTGCTCGTCGAGCGGGCCGGCGAGAGCACCGAGGCGATGCTGCCGCACCTCTACGTGCACTACGACGACGGCGCGGTCTCACACCTCTTCCAGGTCGCGGCGGGCCTGGACTCGATGGCCGTCGGGGAGGGCCAGATCCTGGGCCAGACCCGTGAGGCGCTGCGACTGGGCCAGGAGCTCGGCACGGTCGGGCCGGCCCTCAACAGCCTCTTCCAGCAGGCGCTGCGCGTCGGGAAGCGCTCCCGCGCCGAGACCGACATCGACCGGGCCGCCCCGTCGCTGATCGCCTCCGCGCTGCGCCGCGCCAGCAGCACCCTGGGCGACGTCGCCGGTCGCCGCGTCGCCGTGCTCGGCGCCGGGTCGATGGCCGGGCTCGCCACCGCGACCCTGGCCCGCCACGGCGCCGCCGACATCGTCGTGCTCAACCGCACCGCCGAGCGCGCCGAGCGGCTGGCCCGCGAGTACGGCGCCCGCACGGCCCCCGTGGCCCGCCTCGCCGACGAGGTCGGCGAGGTCGACCTGCTGGTCACCTGCACCGGCGCCACCGGCGTCCAGGTCGGGGCGGCGATGCTCGAGGAGACGATGGGCGGTCGCCCGCTCACCATCATCGACCTGGCCCTGCCCCACGACGTCGACCCGGCCGCCGCCGAGGTCGAGGGCATCACCCTGATCAACCTCGCGGCGCTGGCCAGCGAGGTCGACGACACCGAGGCCGGCACCGAGGTGCGCGCGGTACGCGACATCGTCACCGAGGAGGTCGCCGCCTTCCTGACCGCGCGGCGCCAGGCCAGCGTGACCCCGACCGTGGTCGCGCTGCGCTCGATGGCCACCGGCGTCGTCGACGCCGAGATGTCGCGCCTCGAGAGCCGGCTGCCCGAGCTCGACCAGGCCGCGCGGGCCGAGGTGCTGCACACCGTGCGGCGCGTCGCCGACAAGCTGCTGCACGAGCCGACGGTGCGGGTGCGCGAGCTGGCCAACGAGACCGGCGCCGTGTCGTACGCCGCCGCGCTGGCCGAGCTCTTCGCGCTCGATCCCGAGGCGGTCTCCGCCGTGACCAGGCCGGAGGGACTCTCCTCATGACCGGTCCCACGCACCCCACCGCCGACAGCACCGTCGATCCCGCCGCCCTGCCGCCCGTGCGGGTGGGCACCCGCCGCTCGAGGCTGGCCACCACCCAGTCCGGCCACGTCGCCGAGATGATCCGCCAGCGGCTGGGCCGCGAGGCGGTGCTGGTCGAGGTGACCACCGACGGCGACCGCAGCCAGGCCGCCGGCACCTCGCTGGTCGGCTCCTCCTCCACGGGCGTCTTCGTCAGCGCGCTGCGCGACGCGCTGCTGAGCGGCGAGGTCGACGTGGCGGTGCACTCGCTCAAGGACGTGCCGACCTACCCGGCCGAGGGGATCGTGGTGGCGGCCGTGCCGCTGCGCGAGGACCCGCGCGACGTCGTCGTCGCCCGCGACGGGCTGACCCTGGGCGAGCTGCCGGCCGGCTCGGTGGTCGGCACCGGCTCGCCGCGCCGCGCCGCCCAGCTGCACGCCCTCGGTCTCGGTTTGGAGGTGGTGGGCGTTCGTGGCAACGTCGACACCCGGATCGGCAAGGTCCGCAGCGGCGCCTACGACGCCGTCGTGCTGGCTCGGGCCGGCCTGTCCCGCATCGACCGGCTCGCGGAGGTCACCGAGGTGCTCGACCCGCTGCAGGTGCTGCCCGCTCCCGGGCAGGGTGCGCTCGCCGTCGAGTGCCGGGCCGGCGACGAGCTCGCCGCCCAGCTCGCGGTGCTCGAGGACGCCCCGACCCGCGCGGCCGTCGACGCCGAGCGGGCGGTGCTGGCGACGCTCGAGGGCGGCTGCTCGGCCCCCATCGGGGCGCTGGCGGAGGTCGTCGAGGGCGAGGACGACGAAGAGCTCTGGGTGAGGGCCGTGGCGCTCTCGCCCGACGGGACGCTCACGGTGCGGATGTCCGCCACCGGGAGCCCCGCCGACGCCGTGGGCGTCGGGACCCGGTTGGGAGCAGAGATGCTCGCCGACGGGGCAGGACAGCTGGGCCAGCCAGGTCCAGCAGCCACCACCGAAGCAGACAAGGTGCGAGAAGCATGACGCGAGGCAAGACCACGACCGAGTCGAACGAGCGAGCACGCGGCTGGGTGTCGTTCGTCGGCAGCGGCCCCGGCGACCCCGACCTGATGACCCTGCGCGCGGTCGAGCTGCTGCGCCAGGCCGAGGTGGTCGTCACCGAGTCGCCCGAGCACGTGGAGCTGGTCTCCCGGCTTCTCGGGACCGGCGTCGCGGAGGCCGCACCCGGCACCCCCGAGGTCGTCGACGGCGGCTTCGGCGAGGACGGGCAGCCGCTGACGCACGCCGCGCGCGCCAAGGTGGTGCTCAAGCACGCCAAGAAGGGCCGCCGCGTGGTCCGCCTGATGACCGGCGACCCCTTCCTCTACGCCTCCGGGCCCGAGGAGGCCCAGGCGTGCGCCAAGGCCGGCCTCGGCTTCGAGATCGTGCCCGGCGTCTCCTCGGTCGGCGCCGTCCCGGCGTACGCCGGCATCCCGCTGACCACCAAGGACCACCGCGAGGTCGCGGTCGTGACCTGCGACGGCACCGTCGACTGGAGCCGGTACGCCGACGACCGCACCCTGGTGCTGCTCTCCGGGGTGGGCCAGGTCGCCGAGATCGCCAAGGCGCTCGTCTCGGCCGGCCGCTCGCCGGCCACCCCGGTCGCGATGACCCGGGTCGGCACCACCACCGAGCAGGCCACCGTCACCTCCACGCTCGCCGACATCGGCGCCGACGCCCGCGCCGCCCGGATGGCGCCCCCGGCGGTCGTCGTGGTCGGCAAGGTCGTCGACCTGCGCGAGACCCTGTCGTGGTTCGAGACCAAGCCGCTCTTCGGCTGGCGGGTGCTGGTGCCGCGCACCAAGGACCAGGCCGGCCCGCTGACCACCCGCCTGCGCGGCTACGGCGCGGTGCCCGAGGAGGTCCCCACGATCTCCGTCGAGCCGCCCCGCAACCCCCAGCAGATGGACAAGGCCGTGCGCGGCCTCGTCGAGGGCCGCTACGAGTGGATCGCCTTCACCTCCGTCAACGCGGTCAAGGCCGTGCGCGAGAAGTTCGAGGAGTACGGGCTCGACGCCCGCGCCTTCTCGGGGCTCAAGATCGCCGCGGTCGGCGACAAGACCGCCGGCGCCATCGCCGACTGGGGCCTGCGCGCCGACCTGGTGCCCTCGGGCGAGCAGTCCGCCGCCGGCCTGCTGGCCGACTGGCCCGAGTACGACGACGTGCTCGACCCGATCAACCGGGTCTTCCTGCCGCGCGCCGACATCGCGACCGAGAACCTGGTCGCCGGCCTGGTCGACCTGGGCTGGGAGTGCGACGACGTCACCGCCTACCGCACCGTGCGCGCCACCCCGCCGCCGGCGCCCACGCGCGACGCCATCAAGTCGGGCAAGTTCGACGCGGTCGTCTTCACCTCCTCCTCCACCGTGCGCAACCTGGTCGGGATCGCGGGCAAGCCGCACCCCTCCACCGTGATCGCGGTGATCGGTCCGGCCACGGCCAAGACCGCCGAGGAGCACGGCCTGCGCGTCGACGTGCTCTCGCCCAAGCCCGACGTCGAGGTGCTCGTCGACGCCCTCGCCGACTTCGGTGCCGCCCGCCGGCTCGCGCTGCTCGAGGAGGGCCAGCCGGTCACCAGGCCCTCCGAGCGCAAGCCCGCGGCCCGGCGCCGCGCGACCTCGCGGTCCTGAGCGGGTCGGGGGAGCCACGATGAGCACCGAGGGAGTCGAGGGCGCGGTGGCCGGGCCGGTCGTGCGGCCCCGCCGGCTGCGCACCACCCCGGCCATGCGCCGGATGGTCGCCGAGACCCAGGTGGCCCCGCGCCAGCTGGTGCTGCCGCTCTTCGTGCGCGAGGGGCTCAGCGAGCCGCAGCCGATCTCCTCCATGCCCGGGGTCGTGCAGCACACCCGCTCGAGCCTGCTCGCCGCGGTCGCCGAGGCGGCCGAGCTCGGGCTGGGCGGGGTGATGCTCTTCGGCATCCCCGAGACCCGCGACGCGACCGGCTCGGCCGGCATCGACCCCGCCGGCATCCTCAACCTCGCCATCACCGACGTCGTGGGCGAGGTCGGCGACGCGCTGACGGTGATGAGCGACCTGTGCCTCGACGAGTTCACCGACCACGGACACTGCGGCCTGCTGACCCCCGACGGCCGGGTCGACAACGACCGCACGCTCGCGGCGTACGCCGAGATGGCGCGCGCGCAGGCCCACGCCGGCGTCGACATGGTCGGGCCCAGCGGGATGATGGACGGCCAGGTCGCGGTGGTGCGCGAGGCGCTCGACGCCGCCGAGCACAGCGACGTCTCGATCCTGGCCTACTCCGCGAAGTACGCCTCGGCGTTCTACGGCCCGTTCCGCGAGGCGGTCGACTCGTGCCTCGAGGGCGACCGGCGCACCTACCAGCAGGACCCCGCCAACGCGGTGGAGGGCGTGCGCGAGGCGCTGCTCGACGTCGCCGAGGGCGCCGACGTGGTGATGGTCAAGCCGGCCCTGGCCTACCTCGACGTGGTGCGCCGGGTGCGCGACGCCGTCGACGTGCCAGTGGCCGCCTACAACATCTCCGGCGAGTACGCCATGGTCGAGGCCGCGGCCGCGAACGGCTGGATCGACCGCGAGGCCGCGATCCTCGAGACGCTCGGCTCGATCCACCGCGCCGGCGCCGACGTCATCCTGACCTACTGGGCGGCCGAGGCCGCCCGGCTGCTGCGCGCCTGAGCGCTCGGGCGCGAGCGCGGTCGGGGCGGGCTACTTGCCCATGTAGCCGTTCACGCACTTGTCGAACGGGTCGGTGCTGCTCAGGATGTTGTCGACGTAGCCGTCGAGCGTGCACTGCAGCACCGCCTGGGCGTAGCTGAGCACCTCGTCGACGACCGACACGCTGGTCGAGGGCAGCGCCGGCAGCGTGGGCGTCGGCGCGCCGGGGATGCCCAGGCCGCCGCCGGAGCCGCCGTTGCCTCCGCCGACCGGGCCCGCCGGTGCGGTGGGCTGCGGCTCGGGGGCCGGCTCGGGAGCCGGGGCCGGGGCCGGAGCCGCGGAGCCGGTGCCCTGCTGCGAGCCGCTCGGCTGGGGTGCCTTGGTCGGCTTGGGGGGCTTCGGCGGCGTGTACGTCGGGTCGGGGGCGAAGGTGGCCGCGGCCAGGGTGTTGGTGGGCACCGAGGTGTAGTCGCCGGACATGTAGGCGTCCATGATCGAGAGCACCAGGTCGACGTACTCGTCGGAGTTGTTGTAGCGGAAGACCGCCGTCTCCTGCCCCGCGGTCGTGGACAGGTCGTCGTCGCCCGAGCACAGGTAGACGGCCGTGCCGAGCGCGGCGTCGTCGACGTCCTGCGGGTCGCGCTGGCCGTCGCCGTCGGCGTCGACGCCCACGACCGACCAGGTCGAGGGGATGAACTGCATGGGGCCGATCGCCCGGTCGTAGGTGGTGTCCTTGTCGAACTGGCCGGCGTCGGTGTCGCGGATCAGCGCGGTGCCGCGCTTGCCGTTGAGGGCGATGCCGTAGATGCCGGGACGGGCCACGCCGTCGTCGTCGAGCACGTTGCCGCCGTAGCGGCCGTGGTCGGACTCGACCCGGCCGATCGCCGCGATCAGCTGCCAGGTCACGTTGCAGGACTTGTCGGCCTCGTTGATGACCGTCTCGGCGCGCTGGTAGGCGGCCAGCGCCGCGGAGGGGATGTCGGAGTTGGAGGCGGTGGCCACGACGCGCTGGGCGTTCTTGCCGCGCAGGCCGGCGGCGACGACGTCGCCGGTGGACACGCTCGCGGGGGCCTCGATCGCCCCGGTCGGCACGCTGGTGCCGTCGGGCAGCGCGGAGACCTCGGTGGGGACCACGACCTCCTCGGAGGCGTTGATCGTCGCGGGGGAGGCCCCGACCAGGCTGGCGGTGACCGCGGCCGAGAGCAGGCCCAGCGGCACCAGGGCCGTCGTCCTCTGCAACCGGCCTGTTCGCTGTGCGGGCATCGCGTCGTCTCCCCTTGTGGTCCTGCCGGCTGGTCTGCGCCGGCGCTGCTGGTAGGTCGTGCTCCCTCAAGCACCTGTGACCGACCTAACGATCCTCCCATACCGACGTTACGGTCTCAGCCGTTCACCGGAGCCCGGGCCGCGGACGGCGGGCCGCCCACACCCCTGACGGTGCCCCCCGGCCGGCGGCACCAAACCCGGCCACGTCCGGGGCCCGCGCCGTGGGCTGGACCACCCGGCCGCGCGGCGGGCCGACACCGGCGTGACGCGCTTGTCGGCGGTGGGGACAATGGCCGGGTGAGCGCAGCCCAGCAGCACGTGACGACCGACGCCTCGGCGGAGATGTTCCGCCGGGCCCACCGCGTGACCCCGGGCGGGGTGAACTCGCCGGTGCGCGCGTTCAACGCCGTGGGCGGCACGCCACGCTTCATCCGCTCCGCGCAGGGCGCGTGGCTGCACGACGTCGACGGCAACTCCTACGTCGACCTGATCTGCTCGTGGGGCCCGATGCTGCTGGGCCACGCCCACCCCGAGGTGCTCGAGGCGGTGCAGGCGGCGGTCGCGCGCGGCACGTCGTACGGCACCCCGACCGAGCCGGAGGTGGAGCTGGCCGAGGAGATCGTCGAGCGCACCTCGGTCGAGAAGGTCCGCTTCGTCTCCTCCGGCACCGAGGCGACGATGTCGGCGATCCGGCTGGCGCGCGGCTTCACCGGCCGCGACGTCGTGGTGAAGTTCGCCGGCTGCTACCACGGCCACGTCGACGCGCTGCTGGCCTCGGCCGGCTCGGGCCTGGCCACCTTCGCGGTGCCCGGCACCCCGGGCGTGCCGGCGTCGTCGACCGAGCTGACCCTGGTGCTGCCCTACAACGACCGGGCCGCGGTCGAGGCGGTCTTCGCCGAGCACGGCGACCGGATCGCCTGCCTGGTCACCGAGGCGGCCGCCGGCAACATGGGCGTGGTGCCGCCCGAGCCCGGCTTCAACGAGTTCCTGGCCGCGACCTGCGCCCGCCACGGCGCGCTGTTCGTCAGCGACGAGGTGATGACCGGCTTCCGTGTCTCGCGGCAGGGCCAGTGGGGCCTCGACGGCGCCGTCGAGGGCTGGCGCCCCGACCTGGTCACCTTCGGCAAGGTGATGGGCGGCGGCTTCCCCGCCGCGGCCTTCGGCGGCCGGGCCGACGTGATGGGCCACCTCTCGCCGGAGGGGCCCGTCTACCAGGCCGGCACGCTCTCGGGGAACCCCGTCGCCACCACCGCCGGCCTGGCCACCCTGCGCCTGGCCACCCCCGACGTCTACGACCACCTGACCCGGGCCGGCGAGACCATCAAGGCCGCGACCGCCGACGCGCTCGGCGCCGCCGGGGTCGCGCACACGATCCAGTCGACCGGCACGATGTTCTCGGTCTTCTTCAGCGAGGGGCCCGTGCGCGACTTCGACGACGCCTCGCGCACCGACACCGCGGCGTACGGCGCCTTCTTCCACGCGATGCTCGAGCGCGGCGTCTACCTGCCGCCGTCGGCGTACGAGGCGTGGTTCCTCTCCGCCGCCCACGACGACCGCGCGGTGCAGACCGTGCTCGACGCCCTGCCCGAGGCCGCCCGTGCGGCCGCCGCGACCGAGAGGCCCGTGCGATGACCGGCACCCCCGACACGATCGTCCACCTGCTGCGCCACGGCGAGGTGCACAACCCCGACGGCGTCCTCTACGGCCGCCGCGACGGCTTCCACCTCTCCGACCTCGGCCACCGGATGGCCGAGCGGATCGCCGAGCAGATCGGGCACCGCGACATCGTGCACCTGCGCTCCTCGCCGCTCGAGCGGGCCCAGGAGACCGGCCGGCCGCTGGCGAGGGCCCTGGGCCTCGACATCGTCACCGACGAGCGCGTCATCGAGTCGACCAACGTCTTCGAGGGCGAGCAGTTCGGGCCGGGCCGCAACGCCCTGAAGAAGCCCGCGACGTGGCGGCACCTGTGGAACCCCTTCAAGCCGTCGTGGGGCGAGCCCTACAAGGAGGTCGTCGCGCGGATGATGAGCGCGGTGCACGACGCGCGCCGCGAGGCGCAGGGCCACGAGGCCGTCGTGGTCTCCCACCAGCTGCCGATCTGGACGACCCGGCTCGCGGCCGAGGGACGCTCCTTCCTGCACGACCCACGCAAGCGCCAGTGCACGTTGTGCTCGCTGACCTCCCTGCACTTCGTCGGCGAGCGCCTCGCGCAGGTCTCCTACTCCGAGCCCGCGGGCGACCTGATCCCGACCGGCGACCGCTCGGCGCCGTTCTCGGCGGGCGGCGCGGCGGAGGAGGACCGGCCTTGATGCTGCGCCCGGCACTCGCGGCCGCGCTGCTGCTGCTCACCGGCTGCTCGTCGCTGGCCGGCACCAACGACGCGGGCTACGTGCCCGGCGACGGTCAGGTCGCGGAGTACGAGGTCGGCGACCGCGAGGGCCCGATCGAGCTCTCCGGCGAGACCGTCGACGGCGGCACCTACGACCTGGCCGACCAGCGCGGCAAGGTCGTGGTGGTCAACGTGTGGTGGAGCGGTTGCGGGCCGTGCATCAAGGAGATGCCGATGCTCACCGAGGCCGACGCCGAGACCGGCGACGACGTCGCCTTCGTGGGCATCAACATCCGCGACAACTCCGCCGCCGACGCCCAGGTCTTCGAGGACCGGCTCGGCGTCGACTACCCCTCGCTCTACGCCCCCGACGGCCAGGCGCTGCTGGCCTTCCCCGGCCGCACCTCCCCGAAGGCCACGCCCTCGACCCTGGTGCTCGACGCCGAGGGCAGGGTCGCCTCGGTGATCAGCGGCGAGATCCCCTCCAAGACCACGCTGCTCACGCTCGTCGAGTCGGCCCAGGAGTCGGTCCGGGGGTCCGCCTCGTGACCGACTGGCTGCAGCAGACCGCCTCCTCGGGCTCGCTGGCCCTGGCGGTGCCGGTGGCCGTGCTGGCCGGGCTGGTCTCGTTCTTCAGCCCGTGCGTGCTGCCGCTGCTGCCCGGCTACTTCTCCTACGCCACCGGGCTCTCGGGGGCCGACATCGCCGAGGGGCGCGGCAGCCGCGGCCGGATGGTGGCCGGCTCGGTCCTCTTCGTCGCCGGCTTCGGAGCCGTCTTCGTGACCCTGGGCGCCCTGGCCGGGTCGGTCAGCACCTGGATCCGCTTCAACCAGTCGACGCTCAGCTTCTGGCTCGGCCTGTTCACCATCGTGCTGGGCCTGGCGTTCATCGGGCTGGTGCCGTGGCTGCAGCGCGACCTGCGGGTGCACCGGGTCCCGGCCGTCGGGCTGGGCGCCGCGCCCGTGCTCGGGTTCCTCTTCGGCCTGGGCTGGACGCCCTGCATCGGGCCGACGCTGGGGGTGATCCTCGGACTGGGCTACAGCGAGGGCACCGCCGGTCGCTCCGCGCTGCTGCTGGCCTTCTACACCCTGGGCCTCGGGGTGCCGTTCGTGCTGGCCGGGCTGCTGTGGCGCCGCGCGCTGGGCGCCTTCGCCTGGGTGCGCCGCCACCAGGTCTGGGTGACCCGCGCCGGCGGACTGATGATGGTCGCCGTCGGCGTGCTGCTGGTCACCGGCTGGTGGGACTACGCGGTCACCTGGCTGCAGGGCGAGCTGGTCTCCGACTTCGAGGTGGCGATATGACCGGCACCGACCTCGACGCGGCCACCGGGGCGGGCTCCGGTGGCGACCCCCGCCCCGACGGCCGGCGCGCCGGCGAGCTGACCCCGCGCGAGCTGGGCCGCTGGGCCTGGCGCCAGCTGACCTCGATGCGCACCGCGCTCATCCTGCTGCTGCTGCTCGCCCTGGCCGCGGTGCCCGGCTCGGTGGTGCCGCAGCAGGGCGTCGACGCGCTCGCCGCGTCGCGCTGGCGCGAGGACCACCCCAGGCTCACCCCGGTCTACGAGTGGCTGGACCTCTTCGACGTCTACGGCTCGGTCTGGTTCGCGGCCATCTACGTGCTGCTGATGATCAGCCTCATCGGGTGCATCATCCCGCGCACCCTCGTCTACGCCCGCAACATCCGCGCGGTCCCGCCCACCGCGCCGCGCAACCTGGCCCGCCTGCCCGACCACGCGTCGTACGAGAGCGAGGAGGGGGTCGAGGAGGTACTCGAGCAGGCCCGCGCCGAGCTGCGCCGCCGTCGCTACCGGCTGCGGCCGGCGGAGGCCGACGGGCCGGGCGCCGCGGCGGTCTCCGGCGAGCGCGGCTACCTGCGCGAGGTCGGCAACCTCGTCTTCCACCTCTCCATCATCGTGGTGCTGGTGGGCTTCGCGATGGGCAGCCTGCTGGGCTACAAGGGCGGCGTGATCGTGCTGGTCGGCAACGGCTTCTCCAACAACCTGACCCAGTACGACGACTTCGTGCCCGGCTCGGCCTTCTCGGCCGCCGAGATGGAGCCGTTCTCCTTCGACGTCGAGGACTTCGAGGTCGAGTGGCTCACCGAGGGCCGCGCCCAGGGCCAGGCCCGCAACTTCGTGGCGCAGCTGCGCTACCGCGAGGAGCCCGGCGCCCCCGAGCAGGACTACGACCTGCGCGTGAACCACCCGCTCCAGATCGGCGACTCCGAGGTCTTCCTCGTCGGCCACGGCTACGCCCCGGTGATCACGGTGCGCGACGCGCGCGGCGAGGTCGTGGCCAGCGGGCCGCGGGTCTTCCTGCCGCAGGACCAGAGCTTCCTGTCCTTCGGGGTCGTCAAGGCCCCGGCGGCCGAGCCCGACGGGCTGGGCCTGGAGGGGCTCTTCTACCCGACCTTCGTCAACATCGGCGGCGACCCGGTCAACGTCATGGGCGACACCCTCAACCCGGCGATCTCGATGCTCGTCTACCGCGGCGACCTGGGCCTCGACAGCGGGCGCTCGCAGTCGGTCTACATCCTCGAGAAGGACGACGCCGAGCAGGTGACCCAGCCCGACGGCAGCCCGCTGCGCGTCGACCTGCAGCCGGGTGCGACCCAGGAGCTGCCCGACGGCCTGGGCAGCATCACCTTCGAGGGCGTGCAGCCGTGGGTGCGGGTGCAGGTCAGCCAGAGCCCCGGCAAGGTGGTGGCCCTCGTCGGGGTCGTGGCGGCCCTCGTCGGGCTGCTCGGCAGCCTTTTCATCCGGCCCCGCCGGGTCTGGGTGCGGGCGCGCCGCGAGGACGGGCGCACCGTCGTCGAGCTGGCCGCCCTCGACCGCTCGGGTGGCGGGGACGTCGCGCTGGTGCTCGCCGATATCGTGGAGGCGTTGCGTCCCGCAGCGCAGAAGGAGCAGTCATGACCGACCCGTCCTGGGAGGCGTTGAGCCAGCAGGCCGTCGCCGCCGCCGGTGCCGTCTACTTCCTGGCGATGCTGTCGCACCTGGTGGAGTGGAGCCTGCTGCGCAAGGTCCCGGCCTCGGCCGAGGTCGCGCGCGTCTCGGCGGGCGCCGGGGGAGACCTCGCCCTCGACGAGGCCGGCCCCGACGCCTCGGGCGCCGACGACACCCACGAGCGGCGGGTGCTGATGGCCGGCCGGCTCGGGCTGCTGCTGACCTGGCTGGGCGCCGGCGTGCACCTGGTCGCACTGGCCTCGCGCGGCATGGCCGCGGACCCCAACCGGGTGCCCTGGGGCAACATGTACGAGTTCACGCTGTCGGGCACCTTCGTGGTCGCGGCGCTCTACCTGGCCACCCGCCGTCGCTTCGCCCTCGGCTGGATGGCCCCGATCGTGGTCTCCACCGTGCTCGTGCTGCTGATGGTCGCCGAGATCTGGCTCTACGCCCCGGTCTCGCCGCTGACCGAGGCGCTGAACTCGCCCTGGCTGGTCATCCACGTCGTCTCCGCCGTGATCGCCACCGGCGCCTTCACGCTCGGTGGCATCACCTCGGTGCTCTACCTGCTCAAGGAGCGGGCCACCGCCAAGCACCCCGAGCGCACCACCGGCTACCTGGCCCGGGTGCCGGCCCCGGCCGTCCTCGACCGGGTCTCCTACCGCATGCACGCCTTCGGCTTCCCGGTGTGGACCTTCGCGGTGCTCATCACCGGGCCCATCTGGGCGCACGAGGCGTGGGCGTCGTACTGGAACTGGGACCCCAAGGAGGTCTGGGCCTTCATCACCTGGGTCGTGTACGCCGCCTACCTGCACGCCCGCTCCACGGCCGGCTTCAAGGGCCGCAACGCCGCGATCATCGCCCTCGTCGGCCTGGCGACCCTGTGGTTCAACTTCATCGGGATCAACTTCTTCTCCAGCAGCTCCCAGCACTCCTACGCCGACGCCTCCAGCGCCGTCGCCTCGCCCCTCGACTGACGAGCAGTCACTTTCGCACCACCGACCGGTCGCTCCCGCACCACCGAGCAGTCGGCTCCGCACCTCCGGGAAACCCCGTTGCCCGAGGAGCGGCTGCTCGTGGACAGTGCTGACGGTGACGACCACCGAGCACGTCCTGCGCCTCCCGGACCACGTCTCGCAGGAGCACCGCGACGTGCTGCACGAGGTCGCCGGGCGCAACGCCGAGGACCACGGGGACGACCTGGTGGCGATGGTCCTCTCGGGATCGGTCGGGCGCGGCACGGCCACGTCCCGCTCCGACGTGGACGTCTACGTCGTGCTCACCGACCAGGGCATGGCCGGGCGGCGCACCCGGCACGCGGACGTGCTGGACGAGATCCCGGTGCCGGTCTCGGAGCTCGACGACCTGCCGGTCTTCGGCACCGAGGGGTGGTACCACCGGTGGTCGTACGCCTGGGCGCCCGTGCTGCTCGACCGCAGCGGCGGGCGGGTGGCCGACGCCGTACGCCGGCAGGCGGGCGTGGACGCCGACGAGGCCGAGTCGATCCTCATCGAGCACGACCGGCTGGACGGGTGGCTGAACTACGCCTACCGCGCCCTCAAGAACGACCGGGACGGGCGCCGGCTCGAGCGGCGGCTCGACGCCGCGGAGTCGGTGCCGTGGTTGCTCGACGTCGTGTTCTCGCTGGCGGGCCGGGTCCGGCCCTACCACAAGTACCTGCCGTGGGAGCTGCGCGCGCACCCGCTGCCCGGCTGGGACGGCGAGCGCCTGCTCGAGCTGGTGGTCGGCACGCTCGACGGCGACCCCGCGGCGATCAGGGAGACCTTCGGGGAGGTCGTGGCCCGTTGCTCGGACGTCGACGCCGAGCGCGCCCGCCCGGTGCTGCGACCGGTCGTCGACGGCTGGGGCCGGGAGCTGGAGCTCTTCTCGGCCTGAGGCGTACGCCGCCTCGGTGCAGAACTGAGCGGTGGCTGGTGCAGAACTGACCGGTGGGTGGTGCGAAGGTGACTGCTCGGCCGTCAGGCGGGGGTGTCGGGATCCTCGGGGTGGCGGCGCTTGCGCTCGAGGTCGCGCAGGAAGTCCTCGTCGTCGTCGGGGGCGACCATCCGCGGCTTCGGCTTGGGGCCGGGCAGGGGTCGGCGCGGTGCGGGTGAGCCGCCGCCGGGCAGGCGGCGCTGCATCAGCCGGACGGCGAGGTAGGTGACGACGCCGACGACGGCCACCACCAGCAGGAACTTCAGCACCCCTCCAATGTAGGCGCTGCCCGGTGACGACCTACCCTGGAGGGGTGAAGGAGTTCGCTGTCTACACCGGTCTGCGCATCGTGCTGTTCCTCGCCTCGCTCGGGGTCGTGAGCGGGATCTGGCTGCTCGTCGCCGGGGAGGCCAACCTGCTGGGCGTGTTCGTGATCGCGTTCGTGCTCAGCGGGATCGGGTCCTTCTACCTGCTCAACGGCCCCCGCGAGGCGTTGGCGCAGCGCGTCGACGCCCGGGCCCGGCAGGCGGGGCAGCGGTTCGAGGAGCGCAAGGCGCGCGAGGACGTCGACTGACGTCAGCGCTTCTTGCGGCCCAGGTGCCGGTCGACCCGGCTCGACGACTGGCCCAGCACCTTGCCGAGCAGGACGCTGCGCATCCGCCAGGCGGCGACGACGGCGACGATCACGAGGACGAGCACCAGGAACTTCATGTCTCGAGCCTAGCCCGGGGGTGCGGACCGGACGGCTCAGCGCACCAGCAGCGGCGCGGCCACCAGCACCGACCACACCAGCTCGGCCGTGCCGGTGGCCTGCAGCACCGGCACCAGGCCGGGCCCCGTGGCGCCCCCACCGACCACGCGCAGCCCGGGCAGCGCCGCCACCAGGAAGCCCAGGCCCAGCAGCGCCCACCACGTGGTGAGCGCGGCGACGCCGACCACGGCCAGCGCGGCGAGCGCGACCAGGGCGGCGTACAGGGCACGGGTGCGGGGGTCGCCGAGCAGCACCGCGAGGGTGCGCTTGCCGGCGACGGTGTCGGTCGGGATGTCGCGCAGGTTGTTGACCACCAGGATCGCGCACGCCAGCGCGCCGATGCCCACAGAGGCCGCCAGGGCCGCCGGCTCGAAGGTCTCGGTCTGCACGAAGGTGGTGCCCACCACCGCGACCAGGCCGAAGAAGACGAAGACCATCACCTCGCCCAGGCCCAGGTAGCCGTAGGGCTTGTCGCCGCCGGTGTAGTACCAGGCGGCCAGCACGCTCACCGCGCCGACGGCCACCAGCCACCAGGCCGTGGTGGCGGCCAGCACCAGCCCGGCCGCGGCGGCCACGCCGAAGGCGAGGAAGGCGGCCCGCTTCACCGCCGCCGCGGGCGCCGCGCCCGACCCGACCAGGCGCATCGGCCCGACGCGGTCGTCGTCGGTGCCGCGCACCCCGTCGGAGTAGTCGTTGGCGTAGTTGACGCCGACCTGCAGCGCCAGGCTGACCACGAGGGCCAGCAGCGCCTTCCACCACACCGGCTCGTCGACGTACGCCGCGACGCCGGTGCCGGCGAGCACGGGCGCGACGGCGGCGGGCAGGGTGCGGGGTCGCGCGCCGGCGACCCACTGGGCGGGAGCTGTCACCGGACGATTCAACACCGAGCGCGCGGCCCTCAGCGGGCCGGGTCGAGCTCGTGGCGCTCGAGGAAGCGCTGCGCCATCCGCGCCGAGGGGTGGATGCCCACGGCGGCGACCAGGATGATCGCGGCGATGACCAGCCAGCCCTGGGTGCCCCAGGTCAGGGCCAGCCAGGTGTAGGCGGCCGGCGCCCAGACGAAGCCGAGGGTGCCGCCCAGGTTGCCGGCGCCCTGGTACTCCCCGCGCCGGTCGGGGTCGGAGAGCTCGGACTCGAAGGCCCAGGTCGCGGCCGAGAGGAACAGCTCGGCGAAGGTGACGACGATGTGGCCGGCCCACATCAGGGCGATGGTCTGCCAGCCCAGGGTGTCGCGGGTGACCATCGTGATCACGCAGGCCACCACGAAGAACGCGCTGCTGATCCTGGCCGCGCGCAGCGCGGTCGGCAGGCCGCGGACGGTGCGCGCCACGGCCATCGGCAGCACGATGCACATCAGCGTGTTGGTCGCGAAGAGCGCCGCCAGCAGCACCCGGGGCGCGTCGGTCTCCGACATCAGCCACAGCGGGATCACCGTGTGCAGCAGCACCTGGTTGGTCATCAGCACGCCGCTGAAGAACGAGGTGAGCAGGTAGCCGGGGTTGCGCAGGGCGCTGGGGACGGCCCGCGGGGCGTCGGCCTCGTCGACGGCGGCGGCGATCGCGGTCTCCAGCGGCGAGGGGCGCTCCTTGTGCGGGGCCTTGGGCAGCCGGGCGATCCAGTAGCCGTTGACCAGGCTCAGCGCCGCGGTCAGCAGCGGCAGCGCGGTGAGCAGGGTGTTGTGCTCGACGGCGAGCGCCATGAAGCCCACGCCCGCCCCGACGGTGAAGCCGAGGTTGGTGGCGGCGTACATGTAGGCCTGCGAACCGATCCGCTCGGCGCGCGGCAGCACGTCGAGGACGTAGGCGCCCCGGGCGGCGCCGCCGGTGGAGTTGACCACCTCGAGCACCACGCTGACGACCAGGAAGCCGATGAAGCCGTCGATCCAGGGCCAGGTGGCGTACGTCGCCGCGGTGCCGACCGCGCCGATCGCCCACAACCGCTGCGGCCCGATCCGGTCGGCCAGCTTGCCGGCCGGCACCGCGACCAGGAACGAGGCGACGCCCGCGACCGTGATGCCGACGCCGACCTGGGTCGGTGACAGGCCGACGACCCCCAGGAAGAAGGCGGCGCTGGCGGTGATGAACGCGCCGTCGCCGACCGCGAAGAGCACCGACTGGACCGACAGCTTGCCCGCCAGCGGGGTCGGGGGGACGAACTGCTGCAGGAAGCTGGGGCGGGTCGGCACCGGAGGATGAGACCACGCCGGGCTAGCGTTCGTCGCATGGATATCGGGCCCGGTGGCGCACGTCACGCGGTGGCGTCGCTGCGGGCCTGGCTGGGCGCGCCCGACGAGCCGGCGCCGTGGGTGGTGGAGACCTCCGGCTCGACCGGGAGGCCCAAGCGCGTGCTGCTCCCCCGGGCCGCGGTGCTGGCGTCGGTGGAGGCCTCGGCGCGACGCCTCGGTGCCTCCGGCGCGTGGGTGCTGGCGCTCCCGGCGTCGTACGTCGCCGGGGTGCAGGTGGTCGCCCGCTCGCTGGTCGCCGGCCACGAGCCGGTGCTGCTGGAGGAGCACGGCTCGATCGCGGCCGCGGTCGCGGCCCTGCCGGCCGGGGTCGACGGGTTCGTCTCGCTGGTCCCGACCCAGCTGCACCGGGCGCTCGACGACCCCGACGACCCCGACGACGCCGCGGCCCTCGCGTCGCTGCACACCGTGCTGCTGGGCGGCGGGCCGATCGACACGTCGCTGCGCGAGCGGGCTGCCGCGGCCGGGGTGCGGGTGGTGGCGACGTACGGCTCGGCGGAGACCGCCGGCGGCTGCGTCTACGACGGGGTGCCCCTCGACGGGGTCGGCCTGGCGCTGGGTCCCGACGGGCGGATCCGCCTGGGCGGGCCCACCCTCTTCGCGGGGTACGACGGCGACCCGGCGCTCACGGCCGAGGTGCTGGTCGACGGCTGGTTCCACACCTCCGACGCCGGGCGCCTCGACGACGACGGCCGGCTGCAGGTGCTCGGGCGGCTCGACGACGTCGTGGTGACCGGCGGGGTCAACGTGCCGGCGCCCGCGGTCGCCGCCCGGCTGCGCGAGCACCCCGGGGTCGCGGCCGCCGAGGTGCTGGGGGTGCCCGACGACGAGTGGGGCGGCCGGCTGGTCGCCTTCGTGGTCGGGTCGGCCGGGCCCGTGCCGCTCGTCGAGCTGCGCGACTGGGTCGCCGACGCGCACCCGCGGTCGTGGGCGCCGCGCCAGGTCGTCGACCTGGCCGCGCTGCCGATGCTCGGCAACGGCAAGCCCGACCGGGTGGCGCTGCGGGCGCTCGTCGAGGAGGGCGGCTGAGGTGGACGGTCCGGGCGACCTGCGGGTCTTCGCGATCCCGATGCGCACCCGCTTCCGCGGCATCACCGTGCGCGAGGGCGTGCTGCTGCGCGGGCCCGGCGGCTGGGGCGAGTGGTCGCCCTTCCTGGAGTACGACGACGTGGTCGCCGAGCCCTGGCTGCGCTGCGCCGAGGAGGCCGCCGCGGGCGACTGGCCCGCCCCGCTGCGCGACGAGGTGGCCGTCAACGTGACGGTGCCGGCCGTCGACGCCGAGACCGCGCACGCGATCGTGCGCCGTGGCGGCTGCCGCACCGCCAAGGTCAAGGTCGCCGAGCCCGGCCAGGGCGAGGCCGACGACCTGGCCCGCCTCGAGGCGGTGCGGGCGGCGCTCGACGCCGACGGCCCCGGCGGCCGGGTGCGCATCGACGTCAACGGGCTGTGGGACGTCGACACCGCGGTCTCCTCGCTGCCTCGCTACGACCGCGCCGCCGGCGGGCTGGAGTACGTCGAGCAGCCGTGCGCGTCCGTCGAGGACCTCGCGCGGGTGCGCCGCCGCGTCGACGTGCCGGTCGCCGCCGACGAGTCGATCCGCCGGGCCGCCGACCCCTACCGGGTGCGCGACCTGGAGGCCGCCGACGTCGCGGTGCTCAAGGTGCAGCCGCTGGGCGGGGTGCGTGCCTGCCTGCGCATCGCCGAGGACATCAGGCTGCCGGTGGTGGTCTCCTCGGCGCTGGAGAGCTCGGTGGGCATCGCCGCCGGCGTCGCCCTGGCCGCCGCCCTGCCCGAGCTGCCGCACGCCTGCGGGCTGGCCACGGTGCAGCTGCTCACCGACGACGTGGCCGACGACCCGCTGCTGCCGGTCGGCGGGGTGCTGCGGGTCGGGCGGCCCACGGTCGCGCCGGCCGCCCTGGAGCGGCTGGCCGGCGACGCCGAGCGGGTCGCGCACTGGGAGGCGCGGCTGGCCCGGGTGTCCCGGCTGACCCGGGTACGGGAGGATCGGCGGCGTGGCTGAGCCGGACGAGAACGACGCGACCCGCACCGCCCGTGCGGTGGTCGTCGCCCTGCTCGGCGCGGGGGTGCGCGACGTCGTGGTCGCGCCCGGGTCGCGCAACGCGCCGCTCTCCTTCGCCGTCTGGGACGCCGCCGCCGCCGGCCTGCTGCGCCTGCACACCCGCATCGACGAGCGCTCGGCGGCCTTCGTGGCGCTCGGGCTCTCGCGCACCGGCGCGCCGGCGGCCGTCGTGTGCACCTCCGGCACCGCCGTGGCCAACCTGCACCCCGCGGTGCTCGAGGCCGCGCACGCCGGGGTGCCCCTCGTGGTCGTCACCGCCGACCGGCCGGCCCGGCTCGCCGGCACCGGCGCCAACCAGACCACCGACCAGGTCGGCATCTTCGGGCCGCTCGTCGAGACCCGCGACGTCGGCGCCGACGGCCCGCCGAGCTGGGTGACGCTGTGGCTCGACGACGGCCCCGTCCACGTCAACGTGCGTCTCGACGAGCCGCTGCTGCCGGCGGCGCCCTGGCGCCTCGGCGACGAGGACCTGGCGACGTCGACCCGCCACGAGGTCGACGGGCCGCGGTGGCCCACCCACCACAGCCCGCTCGACCCCGGCCCGCGCACGGTGGTCGTGGCCGGCGACGACGCCGGGCCGCCGGCGCGGCTGCTGGCCCAGGCGGCGGGGTGGCCGCTGCTGGCCGAGCCCTCGAGCGGGTCGCGCACCGGCACCCACGCGCTGCGCGCCTACCGCCTGCTCCTCGACACCGACCTGGGCCGCAGCATCGAGCGGGTCGTGGTGGCCGGCCACCCGACCCTGAGCCGGCCGGTGACCCGGCTGCTGGGCCGCGACGACGTCGAGGTGCTGGCCGCCCCCGCGCGCGGGGTCTGGGCCGAGCGCCCCTTCGAGGTCGACACCCACCTCGACGGCGCGGCCCCGCACCCCGAGCAGCAGGCCGCCGACCCGGCCTGGCTCGAGGCGTGGGTCGCCGCCGACCGCGCGGTCTCCCGGCAGCTCGACGCGCTGCTGGGCGCCGAGCCCGGCCTGACGCCGTACGACGTCGCGGGCGCGGTCGCGCGCGCGGTGCCGCCCCAGGGGCTGCTGCACGTGGGCGCCTCGAGCCCGATCCGCGACCTCGACCTGATGCTGCACGGCTGGCGGGTCGGCGCGCGACGCAAGGTGGTGGCCAACCGGGGGCTGTCGGGCATCGACGGGGTCGTGTCCACCGCGATCGGCGCGGCGCTGGGCCGGCCCGGCAGCAGCCGGGCCCTGGCGCTGGTGGGCGACGTGACGTTCCTGCACGACGCCAACGGGCTGGTGCTGGGCCCCGGCGAGCCCGAGCCCGACCTGACGATCGTGGTCGTCAACGACGACGGCGGGTCGATCTTCTCGATGCTCGAGCAGGGCGCCCCCGCCCACGCCGACCGCTTCGAGCGCCTCTTCGCCACCCCGCACGCCGTCGACCTGGCCTCACTGTGCGCCGCGACCCGCACCCCGCACTGGCGCGTCGACAGCCTGCCCGAGCTGGAGCAGGCGCTGGCCTCGCCCAACGGCGGCATCGAGGTCGTCGAGGCGCGGGTGCGCCGCCACGACCGCCGCGCCCTCGACGAGCGGATCCGCGCGCTGCGTCCCTGACCCGCCGGGTGGGGTGCTCCGGGGTGGGATGATCCGGGGGTGGAGATCGCCCTGCTGCTCATCGCCATGGCGCTCACCGTGCTCGTGGTCACCGCGCTGGCCGACCGCATCGACGTGCCCGCGCCGCTGGTGCTGATCGTGGTGGGGGTCGCGGGCTCCTACGTGCCGGGGGTCCCCGAGATCACCCTGTCGCCCGAGGTGGTGCTGGTCGGGCTGCTGCCGCCGCTGCTCTACGCGGCCGCGATCCAGACCTCGCTGGTCGACTTCAACGCCAACCGGCGCTCGATCCTGCTGCTGTCGGTGGGCCTGGTCGTCTTCACGACCGTCGGGGTGGGGGTGCTCGTGCACGCGCTGCTGCCCGGGATCGGCTGGCCCGGCGCCCTCGCGATCGGCGCGGTCGTGGCGCCGCCCGACGCGGTCGCGGCCACCGCGGTCGGGCGCCGGATCGGCCTGCCGCGGCGGATCGTGACGGTCCTCGAGGGCGAGTCGCTGCTCAACGACGCGACCGCCCTGGTCTCGCTGCGCACCGCGATCGCCGCGGGCGGCGCCGGCATCAGCGCGGTCGGCGTCGGCCTCGACTTCGCGCTCGCCGCCGGCGGCGGGGTGGCGGCGGGGGTGCTGCTCTACGTCGTCATCGGCTGGGTGCGCCGCCGGGTCGAGGACCCGCTCACCGACACCGCGATCTCGCTGGTCACCCCCTTCGCGGCGTACGTGCTCGCCGAGCAGATCCACGCCTCGGGCGTGATCGCGGTCGTGGTCGCGGGGCTGCTGCTGGGGCACCGCTCACCGGTGCTGCAGACGGCCTCGTCCCGGATCGCGGAGCGGATGAACTGGCGCACCATCGCCTTCGTCCTCGAGAACGTGGTCTTCCTGCTGATCGGCCTGCAGGCCGCCCGGCTGGTCGACGACGTGGGCCGCAGCGAGGTCGGCCTGGGCCGGGTGGTGCTGGTCTGCGGCGCCACCCTGGTGGCCGTCGTCGTGCTGCGCGTGGTGTGGGTCGCCGCGGCCCGGGTGGTGCTGCTGCAGCCGGGCCCCGACGGCGTGCGCGTGCGCCCGTCGTGGCGCAACACGCTCCTGGTCGGCTGGGCGGGGATGCGCGGGGTGGTCACCCTGGCCGCGGCGTTCGTGATCCCCTCCGACGTCGAGCACCGCGAGGTGCTGCTGATGATCGCCTTCACCGTGGTGGCCGGCACCCTGCTGGTGCAGGGACTGACCCTGCCGTGGCTGGCGCGCCGGCTGCGGGTGCCCTCGCCCGACCCGATGGACGACGCCCTGGCCCGCGCGACGCTGCTGCAGCAGGCCTCCAAGGCGGGCTTCGCCGCCCTGGCCGAGATCGAGGCCGACGAGGAGCACGAGGACCGCCACGGCGTCCTCGACCTGGTGCGCCAGCGCATCGACCAGCGCAACTTCGCTGCCTGGGAGCGCCTGGGCACCACACCGGGCCAGGAGACGCCCAGCGAGCTCTACGCGCGGGTGCGGTTGGCGATGATCGCCGCCGAGCGCGAGCGGGTGCTCGAGATCCGCAGCTCGGGCCGGGTCGACTCGGTCGTGGTCGCCGAGGTGCTGGCGATGCTCGACGTCGAGGAGTCGCTGATCGACCGGGTGCGCCCCCAGCACGAGCAGGAGGAGCCGGTCGGGCTGCGCCCGGCGCCGCTCGAGAGCTGCGCCCACCTGGCCGCGACCTGGGCCGTGCAGACCAGCGACGCCGGCGTGTGCGAGGACTGCCTCGCGGACGGCACGTCCTGGGTCGCGCTGCGCCAGTGCCTGGAGTGCGGCCACCTCGCCTGCTGCGACTCCTCACCGGCCCAGCACGCCACCGCCCACTTCCGCGACACCGCCCATCCGGTGATGCAGTCCGCCGAGCCGGGGGAGGACTGGCGCTGGTGCTTCGTGCACCACGTGACCAGCTAGCAGCGAGGCTCAGCCACGCTGCCCGTGCTCCTGGTCGAGGGCCTGCTCGAGGGTGCGCGGCGCGCGGCCGAGCAGCCGCTCCAGGTCGGGGCTGACCCGCTCCAGCGACCCGTCGGCGATCGCGGTGTAGGTGCTCACCCAGGCGTCGAGCTGCCACTGCTCGGCGTCGGGCCACCCGGCGCGACGCGACGCGTAGGCCTCCTCGACGCTCTCCTCGACGTAGCGCAGCTGGCGCCCGAGCACCGCGCCGGCGCGCGCCGCGACCTCGTCGAGGCCCAGCGCCTCCGGCCCCGTCAGGTCGTACGCCGCCCCCGCGTGGTCGGCCGGGTCGCGCAGCACCGCCGCGGCCGCGTCGGCGACGTCGTCGCGGGCCACGGCCGCCAGCCGGCCGCGTCCGCCGGGGCCGCGCAGGACGCCCTGCGCGTCGGCGAAGTGCGGCAGCACGTCGAGGTAGAAGCTGTCGCGCAGGAACGTGTGGGCCATCCCGCTCCCGGCGATGGCCTGCTCGGTGTCGTGGTGGTCGCGGCCGAGGGTGAAGGTGGTGTCGGGGCCGGCGTCCACGAACGAGGTGTAGACGACGTGGCCCACCCCGGCCTCGGCGGCGGCCGCCACGAAGGTGCGGTGCTCCTCGCGGCGCCGGGGCCCCTCGTGGGCCGAGACCATCAGGAGCGTGTCGACGCCGCGCAGCGCCGCCAGCGCCGCGCCGTGGTCGGCGTACGTGCACTCGCGCACGTCGGTGTCGACGTCGGGGGCGCGGGCGGCGTCGCGCACCAGCAGCCGCAGGTCGAGGCGCATGTCGGCGCCCGCGAGCAGGGTGGTCACCCGCCCGCCCAGGGCTCCGGTGGCTCCGGTGATGCCGATGGTGGTCATGGGGTCTCCTCGCGGTCGGTGCGGGACGGTCGGGCGGGCCTGTCGGGCCGGACTGTCGGACCCGCTCAGGTGGGCGTGAACCGCAGCGGGAACGACACCGCGCCGGTGTTGCCCGAGGCAGGCAACCACTCACCGGGGCCGTCGCATTCCGCGTCGGGCATCCGGGCCGCCAGCACGGGCAGCACGACGGCCATGTCGACGCGGGCGACGTAGTGGCCCAGGCAGTGGTGGATGCCGGCTCCGAAGCCGGTGTGCGGCACCCGTTCGCCGCGGGCCGCGGCCTCGAGGTCGAGCCCGGTCCCGCCGCCGGCCGCGGCGACCGGGTCGGTGCCGGCGGCGTGCGAGAGCACCTGCACCACCCCGCCCGGCGGCACCACGAGGCCGTCGCCGAGGTCGACCTCCTCGAGCGCCTCGCGGGTCACCCAGGTGACGGTGGGGTCGACCCGCATCACCTCCTCGACGCAGGCGGCGCCCAGGTCGGGTCGCCGGGCGAGCAGCCGCCACTGGTCGGGGTGGCGCAGCAGGGTCCGCACCGCCAGCGTCAGCTGGTTGCGGGTGGTCTCCATGCCGGCGAAGACCAGGAAGACCAGCGCGACCGAGAGCTCGTGGTCGCTCAGGCCGGCCTCGCCCTCCGGTGGCGCGTCGGCCGCGCCCACCAGCGCGGTCAGGAAGTCGTCGCGCGGCGCGGACCGCCGGTCCGCGACCACGTCGGCGAGGTAGCCGCTGAGGCCGTCGAGGGCGGCCTCGATGCGGGGCACCTGCGCGGCCACGTCGGTGGAGAAGGAGGCGCCGATGTCGTCGGCCCAGTGCGCGACCTGCGGCCAGTGGTCCTCGTCCAGCCCGAGGAGGCGGCAGATCACCCGGGCGGCGTACGGCTCGGCCAGCTCGCCGACGAGCTCGACGCGCCCCCGGCCGGCGAAGCCGTCGACCAGCTCCTCGGCCAGGGCGGTGAACGAGGGCCGCATCGCCTCGATCGAGCGCTTGCGGAAGGCCGGCAGCAGCAGCCGGCGCACCCGGTGGTGGTCCTCGCCCTCGAGGCTCAGCAGCGTCTCGCCCCACCAGTCGTGGAAGAGCCCGGAGTGGATGCCGTTCTGGGCCGGCCACCGCGCGTTGCCCTGCGCGAAGCGGCGGTCGCGCAGCAGCGCGGCGCCCTGCTGGTGGCGCAGCACCGCAGCGCCGTACGGCGTGCGCGCCCACCACGAGCGCTCGCGCGCGGCGTGCACCTGCTCGCCGTTGGTGTCGAAGCCGGGGTCGGCCAGGTCGAGCCAGGGGACCTCGTCGGTGGGGCGGGCGCTCATCGGCGCACCATCCGCAGGTGCCGACCGTGCCCATCGCCGTCGTCGACCGCCCCGTCGAGCGCGAAGCCGTGCCGCTCGTAGAAGCCGGTCGCTCGGTCGTTGCCGGCCAGCACCCACAGGTACGCCGCCCGCTCGCCCAGCGTCGCCACCAGCAGGCGGTGCCCCAGCCCGGTGCCCCAGCAGCGGGCCCGCACGTAGAGGGCGCTGAGCTCGAGGGCAGGCAGGCCGGGCTCGTCGTCACGGCCCGGCCCGGCCGAGGCGAAGCCGACCAGCCCGGTGCGGTCCTCGGCGAGCCAGACCGGCTCGGCGCCCGGGTCGGCGTCGAGGGCCGCGGCCCGGGATGCCAGGACCCGGCGCCACGACGCCACCCGCTCCTCGGGCCGAGCGCGGCGCTCGGCCAGCAGCTGCGCGGGCATCAGCCCGGTGTAGGCGTCCTCCCACACGTCGAGGTGCAGGTGGGCGAGGGCCTCGGCGTCGGAGGGCCCGGCGGCCGGGCGCAGCCGGGCGTCGCCTGCCTCCGCCGGCCGCACCGGCTCCCGCTGCGTGCTCACCCGAGCATCGTATGCAGCGCCAGGCCCGCTACCGTGGCGGCCGCCACCAGACCGCTGAGCCGCCGGCCCCGGGGCCCGCTCAGCGCCTGGCCGAGCAGCGCACCGCTGGTCGCCAGCACCAGCTGCCAGGCCGCCGAGGCCACCAGCGCCGCCACCACGAACACCGCGCCCTCGGTGGCCCCGTCGACGAGGTCGCGGTTGCCGAGCACCACGGCGGCGAAGTAGACCAGCGTCGTCGGGTTGAGCGCGGTCATGCCGAGGAAGAGCAGGTACGCCGCCCCCGGGCCGGGCTCGCGCCGGGCCTGCCGGTCGGCAGCGCCGCCGGGCCGCTCCGGTCGCAGCGCGTGCAGCGCCAGCAGGGCGGCCACCCCGAGCAGGACCAGCCCGGCCGCGACCTCCAGCGCCCCGGCGATCGGCACGAGCGCGGCCGAGACGGCGGCCCCGGCCAGCACCGCGACAGCGGCGTACACCCCGTCGACGGAGGCGACCCCGAGCGCCGCCGCCGCGCCGACCCGCCAGCCCGCACGCGAGGCCAGGGCCACCAGCAGGGCGCCCACGGCCCCGACCGGCACTGCGATCGCGAGCCCGGTCAGCGCCCCGGACACCACGACGTCGATCACGCGGCGATCCTGGCCCGCCGCGTCGCGCCGCGCGAGCCGTTTACGGTGGGAGGCATGCGGATCACCAAGTTCGGCCACTCCTGCGTGCGCGTCGAGCACGACGGCACCGCGCTGGTGCTCGACCCCGGCGCCTTCACCCCTGACGCCGCGGCGGCGGTCGACGGCGCGGCCGGGGTGCTGGTCACCCACGAGCACCCCGACCACTGGACGCCCGAGGCGCTGCGCGCCACCGACGCCCCGATCTGGACCATCGCGGCGGTCGCCGCGCGCATCGGCGAGCAGGCCCCCGACCTGCTCGGGCGCGTCACCGTCGTGGCTCCCGGCGACTCGGTCGACGTGGCCGGGGTGCCGGTGCGGGTGGTGGGCGAGAAGCACGCCGTCATCCACCCCGAGCTGCCGCACTTCGACAACTCCGGCTACGTGCTGACCTGCGGCGACGAGCGCGTCTACCACCCCGGCGACGCGCTGACGGGCCCCGGCGAGCCGGTCGACGTCCTGCTGGCCCCGGTCTGCGCGC
The DNA here is from genome assembly GCF_040012395.1 of Nocardioides sp. 31GB23. Taxonomy (NCBI): domain Bacteria; kingdom Bacillati; phylum Actinomycetota; class Actinomycetes; order Propionibacteriales; family Nocardioidaceae; genus Nocardioides; species Nocardioides sp. 31GB23. Next base: position 38,544 of record NZ_JBDYKJ010000042.1, read on the forward strand.
CGTGGATGGCGATCGCCGAGGGCATCGAGTTCGCCCGCTCGGTGGCCGCCCCGCGCACCCTGGCCATCCACGACAAGGTCTACTCCGACCTCGCCCTGGGCATCGTCGACCAGCACTTCGGCCGGTTCCTGGGCGCCGACGGCCTGGAGTTCGTCCGCCGCCCCGACGGCGCCGACCTCTGACCCGGCCCAAACCTCCCGCTGACCCGGCCCAGACTTCCCGCTGACCCGGCCCAAACCTCCCGCTGACCCGGCCCGAACAGACCGCGGGCTAGCGGGCCCGCACCACCACGCCCACGTGGTCGGCCGCACCGCTGCCGAGCCCCGCGGTGGCGTCGACCTTCACGACGAGCCGGTCGCCCGCGTCCGCCGCACCGCGACGACGTACGACGACCTTCAGGTCGGCGTGCCCGCCGGGCTCGATCGCCGGGCTGCGCCAGGTGCCGCGCCGCACCGCGCCGGTGACGTCCTCGCCACGGAAGCGGTAGCGGACCTTGAAGCCCGCCGAGCTGCCGGTGCCGCTCACCGCGACCCGGTCGGCGGCGCCGGCGCCGTGGCGCAGCCGCACCAGGAGCCGCTCCTGCTGGCCGGTGCGACGCAGGTCGACGCGGGCCTTCTGGCCTCGCCACGACCCGGTGGCGCCCTCGCCGCGCAGGTCGCGGGCGCGGGGCCCGACCGCGGCGTCGGCGCGGCTGTCGCGCACCCGGTAGGCCAGGCTCCCCGTGGTGCTGAGACCGGCGGCGTCGGTGGCGGTGACCTCCACCCGGTGCTCCCCGGGCACGTCCGAGGCGGCCTCGCCCGCCTCGCACGACGTCAGCCCCGCGCCGCCCCGGTCGGTGCAGCGGACGCCCAGCGCGGCGACGGTGAGCGGCGTGCCGAGGTCGACGACGGCGGCGTCGGCAGCGGTGCCGGCAACCTCGACCGTGGGCGGCGTGGCGTCGGGGACCGCGCCCAGCGCGGCCCGGTAGCTGAAGAACGCCTGGTCGGTGGGGTTGCTCGCGTCGCGCACCGACCACAGCACCTCGCCGTCGCTGCCGACCTCGCTGGCCATGACCCGCCGCTCGGCGGCCCAGCCGACCAGGGTGTTGCCGTTGGCCAGGCGCTGCGAGGAGCCGGCGAAGATCGCGAGGTGGTCGGTCGGCTCGGTCATCCGGTGCTCGAAGACGGTGCGGGCCTCGCCGCTCGCCTCGTCGAGCTCGTACTCGCTGACCCGGCTCCACAGCCGCGGGACCGTCAACCCGTCGGGGTCGGCCTGGTCGACGCAGATGGTCCCGTTGCGGGTGAACGACGCCGACCCGTTGTCGAAGAGGAGGATGGTGCCGCTGTCGGTCTCGGCGGCCGTGTGCTGGGCGCAGGGCCCCGTGCCCGCCTCGTCGTCGGGGAAGCTCCAGTCGCTGCGGCGACCTCCCAGGCGCCACACGACGTCACCCTCGGCGAAGCCGTCGTGGGCGGTGCGCGCGATCTTGAGGACGGCGCTGAGGTGGCGGAAGGAGACGAGCAGGTCGCCGTCGTCCATCACCTCGACGGAGTTGACGTGCGCCCAGTCGGGGTTGGTGCCGGCGGTGCCCTCGACGGCGCGGTCGACGTGGTCGGCGGCGTCCCACTCGAAGAGCACCTCGCCCTCGGCGCTCAGGTGCTGCAGCACCGCGCCGGTGAGCTGCTCGCCGGAGCGGTCGTCGGGCTCGTAGGCCATCAGGTAGGCGCTGCCGTCGTCCTGCCAGGCCACGTCGTGGCCGTCGGTGTCGACCAGGCCGACGGTCTCGTACGCCGCGACCTCGCGGAACTGCTCGTCGAGCCGCACCAGCCTCGACCCGGTGCGACCCGGGCTCGTCGTGGGCTGGCGGAAGATGCTGTAGCCGCCCGGCACCTCCTTGAGGTCCATGGAGGCACCGCCGTCGGTGGTGCGCACCCATGCGGGCACGCCCTGGCGGTCCATGGCCACCTCGTAGCTCTCCGACTCCGAGGTCCAGCGGTCGAGGGTCAGCAGCACCTTGCCGTCGGCGACCGCCCCCGGCTCCGGCGTCGTGGTCACCTCGATCGCGGGGAACTCCACGGGCAGGTAGACCACCGAGTACGTCGCCCGCCCGGCGCTGTCGTCGACCCAGACGGTGACCTCGTCGCCCTCCTCCAGCCCGGTGACCCGGGCCCGGCCGTCGGTCTCGAGCGCGCCGTCGACGTACACGCGGGCGCCCGGCTCGGTGCTGGTGGCGGCCACGGTGAGCCGGCCGCCGGTGGCGGCGGTGGTGGTCGCGGCGTAGCGGTGCACGGCGGGGTCGAAGGAGGGGTAGCTGCCCACCTCGTTGCCCCAGATCCGCAGCGAGTGCTCCGGCTCGGACGCCCGGGCGGCCGGGGCGGCGGAACCGCCGGGAGCCGCCAGCAGGCCCAGCGGGAGCGCCAGGGTCACGGCAGCGGACAGGGTGGCAGGACCGAGGCGCATGCCCCCGAGGGTAGGTGGGCGGCACCTGCCTGTCCGACGAACCAGTGCCTCCGAGACCACCTCGAGACCTGCCGGTCCGGGCCGGGTGGGCG
>NZ_JBDYKJ010000043.1:0-41030 GCF_040012395.1 Nocardioides sp. 31GB23
CCCCCCCCCCCCCCCCCCCCCCCCCCCCCCCCCCCCCCCCCCCCCCCCCCCCCCCCCCCCCCCCCACCACCTCGCAGGAGCCGGATCATGAGCAGCCCCGCCGTTCCCCTGGTCGTCGGCCGTCACCGCGCCACCACCGTGCGCACCATGGCTCCGCGTCGCAGCACGACCCCGGTCACCACCGGTGGCACGTCGCCGGCCCCCGCGCCGCGGCGACCCGTCCGGCGAACGGTCCGGGTCCTGCGCAGCCTCGGCCGGGTCGTCACCTCGCTGCTGGTCGTGGCCGCGCTGGCCTTCTTCCTGTTCTTCGCCATCGGCCCGCACGTGCTGGGCTACCGCACCGCCACCATGCTCACCGGCTCGATGGAGCCCGGCATCATGGTCGGCGACGTGGTGGTGACCGCCGAGCGGCCGAAGGCCGACGTGGCCGTCGGCGACGTGATCACCTACGCCATCCCGATCGAGGACCACCGCGTCGAGACCCACCGGGTCACCGAGGTCATCCGCGGCGAGGACGGCTCGGTCGCCGTGCGCACCAAGGGCGACAACAACCCGAACGTCGACCCGTGGGTCGCGACCCTCGAGGGCGACACGGTCTGGGAGGTCCAGGCCGTCGTCCCGAAGGTCGGCTCCGTGATCCGCGCCCTGCGCACCCCGGTCCTCAACGACGTGATCCTGTACGGCGCCCTGGGTGCGGTGCTCCTCCTCGGCCTGGGCCGCATCTGGGCCGGCGAGGACACCGACGACAGCGACGACGACGACGCCGACGACGCCGAGGCCTGAGCCGCCGCTTCCCGCTCCCAGCTCCACCGCACCGCCCGGGTCCGACCAGGACCCGGGCGGTTGCTGCGTCTCCGGCCCCGGCTCGGCGAGACGGCTCCGCGAGCCGGCGCGAGTTCCTGCCGGGCCGGCGTGAGCTCCTGGAGCTGGCGGCGTACGCCGTGAAGTAGCGCCGGCTCGTGGGGAAGTAGCGCCGGCTCGCGGGGAACTGGCGCCGGCTCGCGGGGAAGTGGTGCCGGGTCGCGGGGAACTGGCGCCGGCTCGCGGTGGTCTTGCGGGTTGCTTGTGGGAACGGGGGGTCTTTGCGGGGTGGTGGCTTGAGGTGGGGGCGTCAGAGTTCTGTTCATCGCCCCCGGACCGGCACTCGCCGGCCTCTAGACAAGGACTCCCCTCATGGCCTCGAACACCTCCTCCTCGAAGACCGCTTCTCGCAAGTCCGTCACTCGTGTTGCTGCCTCGGTGGCGCTGGTTGCTGGTGCGACGGCGGTGGCGGGTCTGGGCACGTTCGGTTCGTTCACGTCCTCGACCGACGCCACCGAGGCGGTGGCGTCGGGGGAGACGAGGATCGAGCTGGCCGGTCAGGGCACGCAGGGCCTGGACATGGCCGCGGTCGGTCTGGTCCCCGGGGACACCGTGGAGCGTGCGGTGCAGCTGAGCCGTGCTGGTGTGACCGAGGGGTTCGGGTCGGTGGCGTTGACCACGACGTCGGCGGCCGCGGTGCCCTCGATCCTGACCAGCAACGCCAAGGACGGGCTGCAGATGTCCATCGACCAGTGCGCCACGGCGTGGGTCAAGGCGGCGGAGTCGAAGAAGATGACCTGTGCCGGTGAGGTGACCTCGATCCTGTCCTCGGTGCCGGTCATCGCGGCGAACCGTGACCTGGCGGCGGTGACCAAGACCCTCAACGCCGACTCGAAGGTCTCGAACCTGCGGATCACCCTGGCCCTGCCCCAGAGCGCGGGCAACGACTTCCAGCTCAAGAGCGACAGCGTGAAGTTCGTCTTCGACGCCACCCAGCGCGCCGCCGAGGCCCGCTGAGGCTGATCGCTCCGGCCCTCGCGCCGGAGACACGTGTGGCCGCCGCGGAGGGAGCAGCGGCCACACGGCACGATCCGACTCCTCCACCACAGCACCACACCACCACCCCACCCACCCGCCGGCCCGGCAGGGCGTCGAAGGAGCCACACCGATGCGCGTCCTCGACACCGCTGTGATCACCCAGCTGGGCACGGACCTCGGTGACCGCGCGTTCGTCGGCCGCTTCGTCGGCACCTACCTCCGGATGCTCCCGGGCCGGGTGGGGCGTGTCCTGACCGCCCTCGAGACCGAGGACCACGACGACCTGATGGACGCGGTGCTGAGCCTGCGCACCTCCGCGAGCACCGTCGGGGCCGTCGCGCTGGCGAGCCTGGCCCAGGACGTCGAGCAGCACGTGCGGGCCGGTGACACCGTCGGCGCCCGGCGCGCCGTACGCCGCCTCTCGAGCACGGCCCAGCAGACCTGCCAGGCGCTGGCCGGCGTCGCCTCCTGACGCGCCTTGCGCGTTCCTTGAGCGAACCCACCGCCTGAGCGTGGGCTTCCCTGCGCCCGGCTTGCGTCCGCGACGGCAGAGTTCCTCCTGTCACCCCCCTTCCACCTTGGAGCGCTCCCATGACCAGCCCCGGATCGCACCGTCGCCCGAGCCCCCGTCGCCGTGCCTCGCGCCCGCGCAGCGGCGCCGGGAGCCGGCTCGCGGCGTCGCTGGCCCTCGTCGCCGGCGCGGCGGCCGTGGCGGGCCTGGGCACCTACGGCTCGTTCACGTCGTCGACCTCGGCCGCGGAGTCGGTCTCGGCCGGTCGCATCGAGCTGGGCCTGGCGAACCAGAACCAGGGCTTCAACGTGCCGGCGACCGGCATGGTCCCCGGCGACTCCGCCCAGCGCGCCGTCCAGCTGACCCGCGCCGCCGGCAGCGAGACCTTCGGGTCGGTGACCCTGAGCACCTCCGGCGGAGGGCTGCTCGCCAACGACGCGAACGGTCTGAAGATGACCGTCGAGCAGTGCTCGGTGCCGTGGGCCAAGGTCGGCTCCACGATGACGCTGGCCTGCAACGGCACCACCAGCACGGTGCTCACCCAGCGCGCCGTGCCCATGACCGGTCAGGTGCTGCCGGCCTCGACGCTCAACGCCGTGAACGGCACGAGCGCCGCCGCCAACCTCCGGGTCACCCTGGCCCTGCCGCTGGAGGCGGGCAACAACCTGCAGGGCGCCTCCGGCACGATCACCTTCACCTTCGACGCCACGCAGCGCACCGGCGAGAACCGCTGAGCCGGGCCCCGCGACCGGTCCGGGTCAGGCGGGCAGCGTCTCCATGCGGTAGCCGACGCCGCGGACCGTGCGGATCAGGCGCACGCCCTGCTGGCCGGCCTCGATCTTGCGGCGCAGGTTGCCCACGTGCACCTCGACGAGGTGGGTGTCGGTGGCCCAGTCGGTGCCCCACACCGAGCGCAGCAGCGCCTCACGGGTCCAGACCCGCGCGGGCGTGCGCATCAGCTCGGTGAGCAGGTCGAACTCGGTGCGCGTCAGGGTCAGCTCGGTGTCACCGTGGAACGCGCGGCGCCCGTCGACGTCGACGCGCAGCGGGCCGTGCTCGAGCAGCTCGTGGTCGGGCAGCGTCTGCACCGGGGCAGGCGCCGGCTCGGCGACAGCCGCGTCCGGCCCGCCCGGGACGCCGACCGGTGCGGCCAGCCCCCGGGGCTCCACGCGCCGGGGACGCCGGAACAGCGCGTTGACCCGCGCCTTGAGCTCGCGCACCGAGAACGGCTTGGTCAGGAAGTCGTCGGCGCCGGTCTCGAGCCCGAGCAGCCGGTCGATCTCGTCGTCGCGCCCGGTGATCATCACGACGTAGGCGTCGGTCAGCTCGCGCAGGCGCCGGCAGGTCTCGATGCCGTCGATGCCGGGCAGGCCCAGGTCGAGGGTGATCAGGTCGGGCTCCTCGGCGCGCACCGCCTCGATCGCCTTGGGGCCGGTGTCGACGGCGGTCACCGCGAAGCCCTGCGTGCCGAGCGTGAACTCGATCAGCGACCGGATGTCCTCGTCGTCCTCGACGACCAGTGCGCGGCGCTCGGGAGCGTCCTGGGTCATGGGTCGATCCTCCTCGACGCCGAGACGTGGGGGCGGCTCGACGGGCTTGCGGAAACCTTGCGGTCAGGCTCACGGGGCCTTGCAAAGCTGACGACAGACTAGGGCCTGCGGGGGAGGACCCCGAGCACTATCCCTGAGGAGACCATCCATGCACGCCATCGACCGCGTCCGACGCGCCGGGACGGTGCTGCTCGTTGCCGTGTTCCTCCTGGTCGCGCCGCAGATCGCGTACGCCGGGTTCTCGACGCCGAAGGCCTCGGGCCTCGCGGTCGGGGCCGCCTCGCTGGTGGCGCCGAGCTCGGTGCAGGGCTCGACGTCGTGCTCGACGTTCTTGTTCTGGGAGCGGTTCGACGTCTCGGTCTCGTCCTTCACCGACCCCGGCCCGGCCGGCAGGGCCTACACCTACACCTACGTCCTGTCGCGCAACGGCAACGAGGTCGACCGCGCCACCGGCACCGCGAAGCGAGCGTCGCTGTCGACGGGCACGGTGGGCCGTGGCGGCAGCTACACGGTGAGCATCGAGTCGAAGCTGGCCGGTTGGGAGGCTCCCACCTTCGAGGTGGGCAGCCGGTGCACGGAGGGCAACCTGTAGCAGCACCGCCGACGCAGCCCGCGCCCGAGAGGCGGGCTGCGTGTGGAGACGGTCCCGAGGTCCAGCCCTCCTCTACCCCTCGAGGCGGCAGGCCCAAACCTCCGGCATGATGCGACGGTGGCCCGCACCCTGCTCGACCTGCTGTACGACGAGGCGCCGCGCGCCGACTTCGACCGGCTCGTCGAGGAGGCGGGGGACGACCCCGAGGCCCGCCGCTCGTACGACGTCGCCTTGCGGCTGCGCGAGCTGATCGCGCGCCAGCGCTCCCGCGAGGCCGAGCTCTCGGCGCTCTACGACACCGCCAGCGACCTGACCGCGATCCGCGACGTCAACGCGATCCTCAGCGCGATCGTGCGCCGCGCCCGCCAGCTGCTCAAGGCCGACATGACCTACCTCTCCCTCAACGACGAGGGCGAGGGGGCGTCGTACATGAAGGTCACCGACGGGGCGCTGTCGGCGGAGTTCCGCACGCTGCGCCTGCCGCTGGGCACCGGGCTGCTGGGGCTGGTGGCCCAGGCGGGGGCGCCCTACTTCACCTCCGACTACCAGCACGACGAGCGCTTCGTGCACCGCCGCTTCGTCGACGACGCCGTGGCCGGCGAGGGGATCCGCGCGATCCTGGGGGTGCCGCTGGTCGTCGAGGGGCGGGTGATCGGCGCCCTGCTGGCCACCCACCGCACCGTGCGTCCCTTCCCGCCCGAGGAGGTCTCGCTGCTGACCTCCTTCGCCGCGCACGCGAGCGTGGCGCTCGAGAACGCCCGCCTCTTCGCCGACCTCGACGAGGCCAACGCCCAGCTGCGCGCCCAGGCCGAGGCCGTCGAGGAGGCGGCCCGCGCCCACGACCAGCTGACCGGTCTGCTGCTGCACCGCAGCACCCTCGCCGAGGTGGTCGCGGTGCTGGGCGAGGTGCTGGGCGGCAGCCGGGTCGCGGTCCTCGACGCCGACGGCCACGTGCTGGCCGGCGACGCCGCGCCCGGTCCCGGTCCCGGGCGCGCCGCGCTCGACCAGGCGGTCGCCTCGGGGTACTCGGTGGAGCTCGACGACGGTTACCTCGCCCCCGCCCTGGCGGGCCAGGAGCACCTCGCGACGGTGCTGGTGCACGGTGGACCGCGCCTGGACCGCGCGGGGCGGCGCACGCTGGAGCGCGGCGCCATCGTCGCCGGCCTGGTGCTGCTCTTCGCCCGCTCGGTCGACGAGGCGGAGGAGCGGCTGGGGGGTGCGCTGCTCACCGACCTGATCGAGGGCAGCGAGGCCGACCCGGCCCGGCTGCGCCAGCGCGCGCGGAGCCAGCGGCTGCGCCTCGACGCGGGCTGCGTGGTCGCGGTCGCGGAGGTGCCCGCGGGGGAGCGGCACCGCGCGGTGCGCGCCGCGGCCCGCCTGGCCCGTGCCGCCGAGGGCCTCGCCGTCGAGCACCGGGGCCGGCCGGTGCTGCTGGTGCCGGCCCACGACGACGCGCAGGCCGTGGGGCAGCGGCTGCGCGCTGCGCTGGCCGAGGCGTGCGGCGAGCCGGTCACGCTCGGGGTCGCCTCCGGGCCCCGGCACCCCGTCGACGGTGCGCTCCCGGCGGCGTACGACGAGGCGCGCCGCTGCCTCGAGGCGCTGCTGGCGCTGGGCCGCGTGGGCGAGTGCGCCGACCCGGCGGCCCTGGGGGTGACCCGGCTGCTGCTCGGCACGAGCGGGCCCGGTGAGCTCGACGACTTCGTGGCGCGGGCGCTCGGGCCGGTCCTCGACCACGACCGGCGGCGCGGCACCGACCTGGTGACCACGCTGGAGGCGTGGTTCGCGGAGGGCGGCCGGTCGCGGGCCGCGGCCGAGCGCCTGCACGTGCACCCCAACACGGTGGCGCAGCGGCTCGACCGGGTCACCGAGCTGCTGGGGGCCCGGTGGCGCGAGCCCGACGCGGCGCTCGACCTGCAGCTGGCGCTGCGGGTGGCCCGGCTGCGCTCGCAGCAGCCCGCGGACTGACCCAGCCGACCGGGGGTGTGCCGACGGCACACTTCCCGGTCGCGACGATGGTGGCCGGACACATGGACCGGTGTGCGGTCGGCCTCCTACCGTGAGCGCCATGAGCTCTGTGACCGCCGCCACGTCCGCCTCCCTGGAGGGCCGTCGTGCCCTCGTCACCGGCGGAGCCGGGGGCATCGGCGCCGCCGTCGTCGAGGCCCTGGCCGCCCAGGGCGCCCACGTCGTGGTCGTCGACCGCGACGAGGACGCCGCCGCCAAGGTCGCCGCCCGGGTGGGCGGCAGCGCCGTCGGGGTCGACCTGACCGACCCCGAGGCCATCGAGGCCCTCGACCTCGACGTCGACGTGCTGGTCAACAACGCCGGTGTGCAGCACGTCGCGCCGGTGCACGAGCTCGACCCCGCCAAGTTCCAGCAGGTCCACGACCTGATGCTGCGCGCGCCGTTCCTGCTCGCCCGCCGCGCCCTGCCCGGCATGTACGAGCGTGGCTGGGGCCGGCTCGTGCACGTCTCCAGCGTGCACGGCCTGCGCGCCTCGGCCTACAAGTCGGCCTACGTCTCGGCCAAGCACGGTCTCGAGGGCCTCTCGAAGGTCCTCGCGGTCGAGGGCGCCGGCAAGGGGGTCACCTCCAACACCGTGTGCCCCGGCTACGTGCGCACCCCGCTCGTCGAGGGCCAGATCGCCGACCAGGCGCGGGTCCACGGCCTGCCCGAGGACCGCGTCGTCGACGAGGTGCTGCTCGCCCGCACCCCCGTCAAGCGGCTGGTCGAGCCCGAGGAGGTCGCCGGCCTGGTCGCCTGGCTGTGCGGTCCGCACTCGGCCTCGATCACCGGCACCTCGCACGTCATGGACGGCGGGTGGACCGCCACGTGAGCCGCCCCGCGCCCGTACCCTGGCCCCGCCCCTCCAACCAGACAGGTCGGTGAACAGCTGATGATCGACAAGACGATCGGGTCGGCCGCCGAGGCCGTCGCCGACATCGCCTCGGGCTCCACCCTCGTCGTGGGCGGCTTCGGCCTCTGCGGCATCCCCTCCGTGCTCATCCAGGCCGTGCTCGACTCGGGCGCCGACGACCTCGAGCTGGTCTCCAACAACGCGGGCGTCGACGACTGGGGCCTGGGGCTCCTGCTCGGCGCCGGGCGCGTGCGCCGGATGGTCGCGTCGTACGTCGGCGAGAACAAGGAGTTCGCCCGGCAGTACCTCTCCGGCGAGCTCGAGGTCGAGCTGACCCCGCAGGGCACGCTCGCCGAGCGGATGCGGGCCGGGGGCGCGGGCATCGGTGCCTTCTTCACCCGCACCGGCGTGGGCACCCAGGTCGCCGAGGGCGGCCTGCCGTGGCGCTACGCCGCCGACGGCAGCATCGCGATCGCCTCGCCGGTCAAGCAGACGCAGGTGCTGCCCACCCCCGACGGGCCGCAGGAGCACGTGCTCGAGCACGCCATCCACGCCGACGTCGGCCTGGTGCGGGCCTGGAAGGGCGACCGGCACGGCAACCTCGTCTACAAGGACGCCGCCCGCAACTTCAACCCGCCCGCCGCGATGTGCGGTCGGGTCACCATCGCCGAGGTCGAGCACCTCGTCGAGCCGGGCGAGATCGACCCCGCCGAGGTGCACACCCCCGGGGTCTTCGTGCAGCGGGTGGTCGAGCTGACCCCCGACCAGGCCGCTGACAAGCGTATAGAGAAGCGCACCACAGGGGGGGCTCCGCCCCCCGTGGACCCCCCGAGGTCAACAGATTCCGTGAGGGAGGCCCGCTGATGGGGTGGAGCAGGGACGACATGGCCGCACGCGCGGCCGCCGAGCTCGAGGACGGGTCCTACGTCAACCTCGGGATCGGGCTGCCGACCAAGGTGCCCGACCACGTGCCCGACGGCGTCGAGCTGGTGCTGCAGTCGGAGAACGGGATCCTCGGCGTGGGGCCCTACCCGGTCGCCGGCACCGAGGACCCCGACCTGATCAACGCCGGCAAGGAGACCGTGACGCTGCGCCGCGGGGCGTCGTACTTCGACTCCGCGACCTCGTTCGCGATGATCCGCGGCGGCAAGGTCGACGCCGCGATCCTGGGCGGCATGCAGGTGGCCGGCAACGGCGACCTGGCCAACTGGATGGTGCCCGGCGCCATGGTCAAGGGCATGGGCGGCGCGATGGACCTGGTCCACGGCGCCCGGCGCGTCATCGTGCTGATGGAGCACACCGCCCGCGACGGCTCGGCCAAGCTGGTGCGCGACTGCACGCTGCCGCTGACCGGCAAGGCCGTCGTGCACCGGGTGATCACCGACCTCGGCGTCCTCGACGTCACCGGCAGCGGGTTCCGGCTCGTCGAGCTCGCCCCCGGCGTCACCGAGGACGAGGTGCGCGAGCGCACCGACGCCGACCTGGAGGTCAGTGCCGACGTTCGGCGATGAACGCCAGGCGGCGCAGCGTCTCGGTGTTGCGCCAGGCCAGCGGCAGGTCGCGCAGCGGCTTGGGCACCAGCCTGCCCGGGCCGCTGGTCGCGTCCTCCTCGATGGTGACCCGCGTGCGGTCGGTCCCGACCGGCTCGAGGCTGATCGTCACGCCGGCCTCGCCGCCGGGCCAGGCCTTGGCCTGCACCTGCAGCAGCTCCTCGGGCCGGCACTGCAGGACCTCGGTCTCGTCGTCGACGAGGAGCGGCCAGCTGCCCACCGAGTGGTACAGCCTGGAGCCCACCACCGGCCAATGGTCGTCGACCTCGCGCATCCGCGAGGCGCCGACCACCCACAGCGGGTAGAGCCAGCCGTCGGCCAGCACCTTCCACACGGCGGTCGGCGTCGCGGAGATCTCCCTGGTGTTCGTGCTCATGGGCCCTACTGTGTCCTGCGTGGCACCAGTCGAAACCGACCACGGGGGTGACCCGGCGGCGCGCGGTCCCGGCCGGCACCCCGCCGACGGGCACGACCTGATCCGGGTCCAGGGGGCTCGGGTCAACAACCTGCGCGACGTCAGCGTCGAGCTGCCCAAGCGACGGCTGAGCGTCTTCACCGGCGTCTCGGGCTCGGGCAAGAGCTCGCTCGTCTTCGCCACCATCGCGGCGGAGTCCCAGCGCCTGATCAACGAGACCTACAGCGCCTTCGTGCAGGGCTTCATGCCCTCGCTGGCCCGCCCCGAGGTCGACGTCCTCGAGGGACTGACCACGGCGATCGTGGTCGACCAGGAGCGGCTGGGGGCCGACCCGCGCTCGACGGTCGGCACCGTCACCGACGCCCACGCGATGCTGCGCATCCTCTTCAGCCGGGTCGGCCGGCCGCACGTCGGCGCCCCGAGCGCGTTCTCCTTCAACACCCCCTCGGTCTCGGCCAGCGGCGGGTTGACCGTCGAGCGCGGCGAGGGCCGCACCCGCACCGAGAAGGTCACCTTCGAGCGGCTCGGCGGGATGTGCCCGCGCTGCGAGGGCCGCGGCCAGGTCAGCGACATCGACCTGAGCGCGCTCTACGACGACTCGCTCTCGCTCAACCAGGGCGCGCTGACGATCCCCGGCTACTCGATGGAGGGCTGGTACGGCCGGATCTTCCGCGGCTGCGGCTACTTCGACCCCGACAAGCCGATCAGGGACTTCACCAAGCGCGAGCTGCACGACCTGCTGCACCGCGAGCCCACGAAGATCAAGGTCGAGGGCATCAACCTGACCTACGCCGGGCTGATCCCGCAGATCAAGAAGTCGTTCCTGGCCAAGGACATCGATGCCGTGCAGCCGCACGTGCGCGCGTTCGTGGAGCGGGCGGTGACCTTCGGCACCTGCCCCGACTGCGACGGCACGCGGCTCACGGCCCTGGCGCGCTCGGCGAAGGTCGGCGGGCACGACATCGCCGAGCTGTGCAGCTGGCAGATCAGCGACCTGGCCGCGTGGGCGCGGGGGATCGAGGAGCCCGGGGTCGCCCCGCTGGTCGCGGGGCTGCGCCACCTGCTCGACTCCTTCACCGCCATCGGGCTGGGCTACCTGTCCCTCGAGCGGCCCTCGGGGAGCCTCTCGGGCGGGGAGGCGCAGCGCACCAAGATGATCCGCCACCTCGGCTCCTCGCTCACCGACGTCACCTACGTCTTCGACGAGCCCACCATCGGGCTGCACCCCCACGACATCGAGAAGATGAACGAGCTGCTGCTGCAGCTGCGCGACAAGGGCAACACCGTGCTGGTCGTCGAGCACAAGCCCGAGACGATCCTGCGCGCCGACCACGTCGTCGACCTCGGCCCGGGCGCGGGGTCGGGCGGGGGAGCGGTGGTCTACGAGGGCAGCGTCGAGGGCCTGCGCGCCAGCGGCACCCTCACCGGCCGCCACCTCGACGACCGGGCCCGGCTCAAGGACGCGGTGCGCACGCCCACGGGTGTGCTCGAGATCCGCGGCGCCGACACCCACAACCTGCGCGACGTCGACGTCGACGTGCCGATGGGGGTCCTGGCCGTGCTCACCGGCGTCGCCGGGTCGGGCAAGAGCTCGCTGGTCGACGGGTCGCTGCTGGCACTCGCGGGCGCCGACGGCGGGCCGGGCGTGGTCGCGGTCGACCAGAGCGCCATCCGCGGCTCGCGACGCAGCAACCCGGCCACCTACACCGGCCTGCTCGACCCGGTGCGCAAGGCCTTCGCCAAGGCCAACGGGGTCAAGCCCGGCCTCTTCAGCCCCAACTCCGACGGCGCCTGCCCGGTCTGCAACGGCGCCGGCGTGGTCTTCACCGACCTCGCGATGATGGCCGGTGTCGCCGCCCCCTGCGAGGAGTGCGGGGGCCGCCGCTTCCTGGCCTCGGTGCTCGAGCACCGGCTCGGCGGGCGCGACATCAGCGAGGTGCTGGCCATGTCGGTCGAGGAGGCCGAGCGCTTCCTCGGCGCGGGCGAGGCGCGTGTCCCGGCGGCGCACTCGGTGCTGACCCGCCTGCTCGACGTCGGGCTCGGCTACCTCACCCTCGGCCAGCCGCTGCCGACCCTCTCGGGCGGCGAGCGGCAGCGGCTCAAGCTGGCCACACACATGAAGGAGAAGGCCGGGGTGCTGGTGCTCGACGAGCCCACCACCGGGCTGCACCTCGCCGACGTCGAGCAGCTGCTCGGCCTGCTCGACCGGCTCGTCGACGCCGGCCGCTCGGTGGTCGTCGTCGAGCACCACCAGGCCGTGATGGCGCACGCCGACTGGATCATCGACCTGGGCCCCGGGGCCGGTCACGACGGCGGTCGCGTCGTCTTCGAGGGCACCCCGGCCCAGCTGGTCGCCGACGCGAGCACGCTCACCGGCCAGCACCTGGCGGCGTACGTCGACGGCGGGCCCGCGCGCGAGGGCTGAGCCCACCAGGGCATGATCCGGTGCGTGAGCGCACTCGTCGTGGTGGCCGTGGCGGCGGTGGCGGTCTTCGTGCTGGCCGCGCTGGCCCAGGCCGCCAGCGGCTTCGGCTCCGCGCTGGTCGCGGTGCCCCTGCTGGGCTTCGTGGTCGGCCCGGGCGACGCCCTGGTGGCCGCGACCGTGGCCGGGCTGGTGCTCACCGGCGGGGCGTGGCGCCGCGAGCACGGCCACACCGACGCCCCCGTCGTACGCCGCCTGACCGTGGCCGGTGTCCTGGGGATGCCGGCCGGGCTGGCGGTGCTGCTGCTGGCCTCGGAGCGGGTGCTGACCTCGGTGATCGCGGTGGTGCTGCTGGGCACCGTGGCGCTGCTGGCGGCCGGCGTGCGGCTGCCCACCGGCCGCCGGGCCCAGTGGGGCGCGGGGGTGGCCAGCGGCGCGCTGCTGACCTCGACCGGCATGAACGGTCCGCCGCTGGTGCTGGTGCTGCGCGACGAGGCGCCGCACCGCTTCCGCGCCACCCTGCAGGCCACCTTCTGCCTGCAGGACGCCGTGGCGGTGGTCGCGTTCGTGGCGCTGGGCCAGGTCGGCGCACCGGTGCTGGTGGTGGCCGCCGCGGGTGTGCTGGGCATGCCGCTGGGCTGGCGCCTGGGCGACGCGGTCTTCCGACGGCTCTCGCCCGAGCGGTTCCGGGTGCTGGTGCTGGCCGGGCTGGCCGCGACCGGCACCGTGGCCCTCGTCGGCGCGCTGGCCTGACCGCTCGGCGGGGGCCGGTCTCGGCTAGGTTCCTCCCGTGAGCGCACAGGCCCCCTCCGCCGTCATCCTCGTCCGAGCCGAGAAGTTCGTGCCCAACCCCGCGACGGCCGCCGACAACGCCTTCCAGGCCGACGTGCCGGCCGGCCAGAGCAACGAGCAGACCGCGGCGGCGGCGCTGGCCGAGATGGACCTGGTCGCCGACGCCCTGCGCGGGGCCGGGGTGCGCGTGCACGTCTTCGCCGACAGCGACCACACCCGCCCCGACAGCGTCTTCCCCAACAACTGGCTCTCCACCCACGCCGGCGGCCAGGTGGCGGTCTACCCGATGTACGCCTCCAACCGGCGCCACGAGCGTCGCGCCGACGTGCTGGAGATGCTGAAGTCGTCCTACCGGGTGCAGACCATCATCGACTACTCCGGTCTCGAGCCCGACGGCATCTTCCTCGAGGGCACCGGTGCGATGGTGCTCGACCACGTCTCGCGGGTGGCCTACACGGCCGTCTCGCACCGCGCCGACACCCACGTCCTCGAGCGCTTCTGCACCGACTTCGGCTACGAGCCGATGGCCTTCGACGCCTTCGACGCGGCGGGCGTGCCGGTCTACCACACCAACGTGATGGCCTGCATCGGCACCGACGTCGCCCTCTTCGCGCTCGAGATGATCCACGACGAGGTGCGCCGCGAGGCGGTGCGCGAGCGGCTGACCGTCAACGGACGCCGCCTGGTGGAGCTGACCGAGGAGCAGGTCCGCGAGTTCGCCGGCAACGCCGTCGAGCTGTGCGGTCGCACCCCCGACGGCCGGCGCCGCTACATCATGGTGATGTCGGCGCGGGCGCGCCGCAGCCTGCGCGACGACCAGGTCGCGGCCATCGAGGAGTCCTGCGAGATCGTCGCGGTCGAGATCCCGACCATCGAGCTGGCCGGCGGCTCGGTGCGCTGCATGATCGCCGGGGTGCACCTCGACCGCCGGCGCCCGGGCCTCGAGCCCGAGCGCACCCCCGCGGTGGAGGCGATCGACGAGGACCCGCACACCCCCGACGGCCGCGACGTCGCCGGCGACGACTGAGCTACGACTGACCTACGAGGCCCCCGGCCACCGCGGCGGCGGCACGCTCGGCCGCCAGCAGCGCGCCCTCGACGTGGCCGGCGAAGGCCCCCGCGGTCTCGGTGGAGGCCCAGTGCAGGCGCCCGCCCAGGGCGGGGGCCCGCAGCAGCGGGTGCCCGTAGAGCGAGTGGTCGGCCGGGCGTGAGGCGGCGTCGGCCGGGCTGGTCCACGCCTCGCTGCTCCAGTCGACGACGGTGAGGCTGCGCGGCTCGGCGCCGCGGGGCCCGAGGAGCCGCCCGAGCTGGGCGCGCACCCGCTCCTCGGCGTCGGCGCCCACCAGCGCCGAGGGCGCGAACCCGAGGACCGCGGCGGGCACCCCACCAGGGCCCGACATGTCGTGGAGCTCCTGCACCGGCCCGAGCCGGCTGGCGCCGGCTCCCGCGAGGCCGGCCTCGCGCCAGAAGGGCGCGTCGTAGACCGCCACGACCTTCGCCACCCGGCCCATCCAGGTCGGCACGGCGCGCGCGAGGCGCACCAGCTCCTCGGGCAGCTCGGCCGGCAGCTCGACGGTGTCGACGGCGACCGAGGGCGGCAGCGCGAGCACCACGTGCCGGGCGTGCCAGCGCCGCCCGCGCGCCTCCACCTCGAGCCGGCCGCCGGGTGCGCCCGCCACCCGCCGTACCGGGTGCTCGAGCAGCAGGCAGCCGGGCGGCAGCCCGGCTGCCAGCTCGTCGGTGAGCGCGGCGGCGCCCCCGCTGTAGCGGTGCGCCGGCACGTCGATGAGGTTGCCGGGGTGGCGCTGCACCCCGTGGAGGTCCTCCACCACCGTGTCGCCGGCCAGGTGCTGGGCGTACGTCGTCACGCCCAGGCGGCGCGCCAGCGCGAGCACCCGCTGCTCACCGTCCCAGCACCACGTGGCGCCCAGGTCGAGCCCGTCGGGCGTGCTGAGCAGCCGGCCGCCGGTGCGCGACCGCGCCTCGAGCACCACCACGTCGTGCCCGGCGCCGACCAGCACGTCGGCGGCCGCGAGACCGCCGATGCCGGCACCCACGACCACGACGTCCACCCGCGCGGCCACGTCCACCTCGTCCATCCCCCGAGTCTGGTCCCACCCCCGAGGTGGGGGCGCACCCGGGGCGGGCCGCTCCGCCACCGCGACGATGCCCCGGATGGGGCATGTCGCCGGCCCGCCCACCGGCGTAGCGTGCGGACATGGACGGACCCGAGCCCGTCGTCCTGGGCCCTGAGGACGGCGACATCTCGCCCTCGGGTCGCGTGCGCGACCGGTTCATGCTCGAGGCGCACCAGACCGGTGGACGCTTCGCGTTGGTCGAGCACCGCTTCGAGCCGCACTCGCTGGCCGCGCCGATGCACCGCCACGCCCACGAGGACGAGTACACCTTCGTGCTCGAGGGCAGCATCGGAGCGGTCCTGGGCGGCCGCGAGGTGCTCGCCCGGGTCGGCGACCTGGTGCACAAGCCGCGCGGGCAGTGGCACACCTTCTGGAACCCCGGCGACGAGGAGGCGCGGGTGCTCGAGCTGATCTCGCCGGGAGGCTTCGAGCAGCTCTTCCGCGACCTGATGACCGCGCCCGTCGAGGACCCCGCCGACCTGGCGGTCGCCGGGGCGGCGTACGGCGTCGAGATCGACATGGACGCCACGGCGCGGCTCCTCGAGGAGCACGCAGGGCTCTTCGAGCCCTGACCACAGCGACCCGTCGGCCCCGGCCCGGGGGAGGACCGGGCCGGAGCCGACGGGTGGCGGTTCAGCCGGTGGTGGTGGCGAAGCGTTCCCAGACGCGGTGCGAGGCCATCAGCTCCTGCACCTCGGTGAGCACCTGCGTGGCGTCCTCACCGCTGACCACGCCCGCCGCGCCCGCGCAGCCGGCCAGGTCGAGCACCCGGCCGCCCGCACCCCAGGCGCCGATGGCCTTGGCGTGCCGGAAGGCCTCCTCGACCAGCAGCAGGACCCGCGGGTCGACGCTGCTGGCGTCCTCGGCGCCCGCCTTGGCGTCGCGCTGCGGAAGCGCGTCGGGGGCCGGCGCCGGGGCGCCGGCCAGCAGCACCACGTCGAGCTCGATGGAGCGCACGGTGGCGAAGGTGCGCTGCACCGGGACGCCGTCGACCGTGCCGCCGTGCGGGGCCACGACCAGCGGCACCATGCCGGCCTCGAAGACGGCCCGGCGCACCGCCTCGACGCCGTCGAGCCCGGCGTCGGGGTCGACGACGATGCCCACGAGCCGTCCGTCGGGCGGCCACGCGCCACCCACCTGCGAGAGTGCGGGGCTCGGCGTGGCCTCGGCCAGCGGCACCGTGGGCTCGGGGGCCTCCAGGCCCAGGCCGGTGGCGACCTCCGAGCAGAGCACCGGGTCGATGTTGGCCAGGCTCTGCAGCTGGCGCTGCTTGACCGCCTCCTCGTAGCACTTGCCCAGCTCGAAGGTGTAGGCGCGGATGATGTGCTCCTGCTCGACCGCGCTCATGCTGAGCCAGAACAGGCGCGCCTGGCTGTAGTGGTCGTCGTACGACGCCGCCGCGTCGCGCACCTTCGAGGCCTCCGGCACGCGCACCGGCAGGTCCTTGAAGGCCGAGGCGTCCGCGTCGCCCCCGGCCGTGAAGGGGCACCCGCCGTCGAGCGAGTTCGGCGAGTACGGCGCCACCCCGGTGTGCACGCCGTGCTGGTGCAACCCGTCGCGCAGCATGTCGTTGACCGGTGCGTGCGGCCGGTTGATGGGCAGCTGCGAGAAGTTGGGCCCGCCCAGCCGGGTCAGCTGGGTGTCGAGGTAGGAGAAGAGCCGCGCCTGCAGCAGCGGGTCGTCGGTGACGTCGATGCCCGGGGGCAGGTGACCGACGTGGAAGGCGACCTGCTCGGTCTCGGCGAAGTAGTTCGTCGGGTTGGCGGTGAGCACCATCAGCCCGACCGGCTGCACCGGCGCGATCTCCTCGGGCACGATCTTGGTCGGGTCGAGCAGGTCGATGCCCTCGTAGGTCTGCTCGGGGGTGTCGGGGAAGACCTGCACGCCCAGCTCCCAGGCGGGGTAGGCCCCGGCCTCGATGGCGTCGGCCAGGTCGCGGCGGTGGAAGTCGGGGTCGAAGCCGTTGGCCAGCTGCGCCTCCTCCCAGGTCAGCGAGTGCACGCCCAGGCGCGGCTTCCAGTGGAACTTCACCAGGGAGGTCTCGCCGTCCTCGTTCTCGCACCGGAACGTGTGGACGCCGAAGCCCTCCATCATCCGGTAGGAGCGCGGGATGCCGCGGTCGGACATGTTCCACATCGTGTGGTGCTGGGCCTCGGTGTGCAGCGAGACGAAGTCCCAGAAGGTGTCGTGGGCGCTCTGCGCCTGCGGGATCTCCCGGTCGGGGTGCGGCTTGCCGGCGTGGATGACGTCGGGGAACTTGATGCCGTCCTGGATGAAGAAGACCGGGATGTTGTTGCCGACCAGGTCGAAGGTGCCCTCGTCGGTGTAGAACTTCGTCGCGAAGCCCCGGGTGTCGCGCACGGTGTCGGCCGAGCCGCGCGAGCCCAGCACGGTGGAGAAGCGCACGAAGACCGGGGTCTCCTTGCCGTCGGCGAGGAAGCCGGCGCGGCTGATCGACGAGGCGGTGCCGTAGCCGACGAAGACGCCGTGCGCCGCGGCGCCGCGCGCGTGCACGACCCGCTCGGGGATGCGCTCGTGGTCGAAGTGGGTGATCTTCTCGCGCAGGTGGTGGTCCTGCAGCAGGGTCGGGCCGCGCTCGCCGGCCTTGAGCGAGTGGTCGGTCTCGCGCAGCCGGGCGCCCTGCGAGGTGGTCAGGTGGGCGCCCTGCTGGGCCCGGGCGTTGCGGGGGGCGCCGGTGTCGGTGCCGGTCGCGGTGCGCGGCTGCGGCTCGGCCTGGTCGGGCTTGGGCGGCAGCGGCTCGCGCGGCCGGGTCGGCTCGGCCAGCGACGGCGGCTCGCTGCCGGGGGTGCCGGGCACCGCCGGTTCGCTGGCCGCGCCGGCGGCGTCGGCGAGACCGGCGACGACGCGGTCGAAGGTGTCCTTGGCCAGCTTCTTGGGATCCACGAGATGGTTCTCCTTGCTCGGGAGCAGTTGGGACGGCTCCCAGCCCACCAGGACCGACCGGGTTCCTGCTTGCCCCTTGAGGGTGAAGTCGGCCGACGGCCGGCGGCAGCGGGCGAGCGGCCGGGGCCAGGCGCCGCGGGTCCGGGGCACTCTGGGATGCTGGCCCGTCGTACGACGACACCCGGGGCCGGCGCCGGGCGGGAGCAGGAGGGACGATGAGCGAGGTCGCGAGCGAGCTCGCCCGGGTCAAGGGCGCCTTCTCCCAGCCGACGCTGACGCTGCTGCACCAGCGCCAGGCGCCGGTGGTCATCACGATCTTCCGGGCGGTCTTCGGCCGCGACAACCGGCCGGTCCCGACCGCGCGGCTGCACGCGCAGGTCGAGGAGCACCTGGCCCAGGTCCGCCAGGCCGGCGAGCTCGAGGTGCCCAACGGCAGCGTGCGCGACCTGTGCCACCGCTGGATGCGCGGGCAGTGGCTGGTGCGCTCGCTCGACGAGCGCGGCCACGAGGTCTACACCCTGACCTCGCACGCCCAGCAGGCGCTGCAGCTGGTCAAGAACCTGACCCGGGACCGGGCCACCCTCAGCGAGCACCGCATCGCGACGCTGCTGGGCACCGTGCGCCGCTTCAACGCCGAGGCCAACCCCGACCGCACGGCGAGGGTCAGCATCCTGGGCGCCGAGATCGCCCGGCTGCAGGCCGAGCGCGACCGGCTCGTCGACGGCGCCGAGCTGCCCAGCCCCACCGAGGACTACATGCTCGAGGGCTTCACCGAGCTGCTCTCGCTGGTCTCGGCGCTGCCCAGCGACTTCGCGCGGGTGGAGGAGCGCTTCACCCAGATCCGCGGCGAGATCCTGGCCGCCTTCCGCGCCGAGGAGCGCCCGGCCGGCGAGGTGATCGACGACTACCTGGCCCGGGCCGACGCGCTGATGACCGCCACCCAGGAGGGGCGGGCCTTCGAGGGCGCCTTCGCGCTGCTGCGTGACGACGCGCTGGTCAGCCGGCTGCGTGACGACCTGGGTGCGCTGCTCGACCACCCGCTCTCCGACCGGCTGCTCGGCGAGGCCGAGCGCGCCGAGCTGCGGGGCACGGTGCGGCTGGTGCGCGAGGGCCTCGACCGGGTGCTCTCGCAGCGCTCGCGGGTCACCGCGACGCTCAAGGAGTACATCGTCTCCCACGACGCGGTGCGCGACCGCCAGCTGGAGCAGACGCTGCGGCAGGTCGAGTCCGAGCTGATGACCTGGATGGCCGGCACCGGGCCGCGCGCCACCCACGACGTGGCGCTGCTGCCGGGCCGGGTCGGCCTCGACCACCTGCGCGAGCGCTTCCACGACCCCGACGACGACGTGCTGCCCGACCGGATCAGCGCCGCGGACCCCGACGACGCGCCCCCCGTCTCCCTCGACGAGCTGCTCGCGCAGGGCGGCCCGCAGCTCTCGGCGCTGCGTGGGCGCATCGACGAGGCGCTCGCGGCCGCCGCGCCGGCCGGCTCGCTGGGGGAGGTCTTCGACTCGCTGGAGCCCGAGCTGCGCCGCCCCGTGGAGATCTTCGGCCTGCTGCACCTGGCCGCCGACCGCGGCTGGCTGAGCCAGGAGGGCCTCGAGGCGTACGCCGCCGTGCGCCCCGACGGCTCGACGCGCACCTTCACCGTGCCCCGCACCCCGCTGCCCGACCCCGACCTCGAGAGCGAGCGCCACCGATGAGCACCCACGTCGAGCACGACCCGACCGACCTCGACGAGCTGGTGGAGGGGTTCGACGAGGACCCCGAGGCGGGCTCGGTCTCGCTCTTCGAGGGCGACGAGGGCGGCCTCGAGCACGGCCAGCGCCACGCCCTGGTCACCCTGCTCAAGCAGCGCTTCATCAGCGCCCGCACGCACCCGCGCGACTGGGCGGTGCTGGTCGAGCACGAGCGGCTGCTGCGCTCGCGGCTCAACGACCTCTTCCTCGACCTGGCCATCGACCGCTCGCGCGAGGTGGCCTGGAAGCGCCAGGCGCTCTCCGAGACCGGCAGCCGCTTCCCGACCCTGCTGCACGACACGGCCTGGTCGCGCGAGGAGACGCTGGTGCTGGTGCACCTGCGCGACCGGCTGCGAAGCGGCCTGGCCGGCGGCGAGACCCGGGTGCTTGTCGACCGCGAGGACGTCGTCGACTACGTCGCCAGCTTCCGGCCCGCGCACGCCACCGACGAGTCCGGCGACGAGAAGC
Source organism: Nocardioides sp. 31GB23 (assembly GCF_040012395.1). Lineage (NCBI taxonomy): Bacteria > Bacillati > Actinomycetota > Actinomycetes > Propionibacteriales > Nocardioidaceae > Nocardioides > Nocardioides sp. 31GB23. The sequence goes on from NZ_JBDYKJ010000043.1 coordinate 19,778, forward strand.
GGGCCCGCAACGCGGTCGCGAGCATCGTCAAGGCCGGCCTGCTGATCGGCGCGGTCGGCGACGACCGCTACGAGGTCAGCGAGGCCGTCGAGCCGCTGCTGCCCCTCGAGGTGCTCCAGCAGCTGCTCGAGTCGCTGCAGCGCGCCAACAGCCGCGAGCAGCCGGTCGCCGACGCCGACGACGACCTCTTCGAGCCCGCGGCGCCCACCGCGGCCCGCACCGACGCCACCGACGCCACCGACGCCACCAACGGAGGCCACTGATGTCCATCGACGAGACCGAGCAGGTCGACGAGCGCGGCGGCCTCTTCGAGCACCAGCTGGTCGCCGCCCCGGGCGACGACACCATGCAGTGGCGTGCCGCACTGCTCCAGATGGTCAACTGGGGCGGCTTCGCCGGCCTGACCACGGTGCCGCTGGGCGGCGACGCGACGATGATCTCGGGTGCCTCGGGCGTCGGCAAGAGCACCATCCTCGACGCCTACACGGCGCTGATGATGCCCTCGGACACCAAGTTCAACGGCGCCTCCAACGACGCGGTCAGCGGCCGCGCCCGCGGCGTGGGCCAGCGCAACCTGCTCTCCTACCTGCGCGGTGCGGTCGACGTGGTCGACGACCCGCGCACCGGGCGACCGGTCGAGAAGCTGCTGCGCGGGCGCGGGGTGGACACCTGGGGCGCGGTCGCGATGACCTTCGTCAACGACCGTGGCGGCTCGTTCACCGCGCTGCGCACCTACTACGTGCCGCGCCGGGCCACCCGCTCCAGCGAGGTCCAGATGCAGCTGGTCAGTCACGAGGGCCCCCTCGACCTGGCCTCGCTCGAGGTCGCGGTCGCGGAGCGCTTCCACGCCAACACCCTCAAGAAGCTCTACCCCGGGGTGCGGGTGCACCGCACCTACGCGGAGTACGCCGAGGTCCTGCACGCGCGGCTGGGCATCGGCGCCGGTGGCGACGGGGCCAAGGCGCTGCGGCTGCTGTCGCGCATCCAGGCCGGCAACCAGGTGCGCAGCGTCGACGAGCTCTACAAGGACATGGTGCTCGAGCGCCCGTCGACGTACGCCGCCGCGGACCGCGCGATCGAGCACTTCGACGACCTCGACGCCGCGCACGCGGCGATGCGCACCGAGGAGGAGAAGCTGGCGCTGCTCGAGCCGATCGCCGGGCTGCACGAGCGCCGCGCCGCCGCCGCGCGGCGCCTCGCCGAGCTCGACTCCTACGGGGTGACGGCCCCCGGCGACACCCCGCTGCGGCTGTGGCTGCTGCGCACCCACCGGCGCCTCATCGAGGCGGCCGTCGAGACCAACCGCGACGAGCGGGCCGCCACCTCGGAGGCGCTGGCCGGGGCCCGCTCGGCCGAGGCCGCGCTGGTCGCCGACCTCGAGGCCGCCAAGGACGCCCACCGCGACGCCGGCGGCGGCGACCTGCAGGCGCTGGCCGCCCAGGTCGACCACGAGCGCGCGATCCGCGAGGAGCGCGCGGCGCGGTTGGCCGAGCTCGAGGAGCGGGTCTACCCGCTCGTGGGGCTCGCCGACGACGCCGCCGAGACGGCCCCCGACCTGGACTCCGCGCTCGACTCGGCCGCGGGCTTCGCGGCCCTGCAGCTGCACGCGCGCAAGCAGCTGGCCGCCGGGGACGACGCGCGGGCGCGGCTGCGCGCCGAGCGCGACGAGGTCCGCGACGCGCTGGTGCCGCTCAAGGAGCAGCAGGCCGCGCTGCGCCGCGAGCGGGCCTCGCTCGAGAGCCGCGCCGGCCGCGTGCCCTCCCACCTGCACGAGCTGCGCTCCGAGGTGGCCCGCGCCGCGGGGATGTCGCCCGAGGAGCTGCCCTACGTCGCCGAGCTGCTCGACGTGGCTCCCGAGGAGGCGCGCTGGCGCACCGCGATCGAGACCGTGCTGGGCGGCACCGCCCGCACCATGCTGGTGCCGGTCGACCGGCTCGCGCACTTCTCGGCGGCCATCGACGGGCTGCGCCTGCGCACCCGGTTCACCTTCCAGGGCGTCGACCTCGACCTCCCCGACACCGGTCCCTCCGACCCCGAGCGGATCGCCGGCAAGCTGCTCTTCAAGGACTCGCCCTTCTCGGGCTGGGTCCAGCAGCACGTCGCCGAGGCGTCGCGCAACGCCTTCTGCGTCGAGACCGCCGCCGGGCTCGACGGGCCCGGCTTCCGGGTCACCGAGGCGGGCCAGACCCGCAACGGCCGCCGCGGCGCCCACGGCCGCGGCGAGCAGCGCAGCATCATCGGCTTCTCCAACGAGGAGGCCGTCGCCGAGGTCGACGCCCAGCTCGTGCGCCTCGAGCGCGAGCTGCTCGAGGTCGACGACCGCCTGGCCGCCATCGACCGGCGCGCCGGGGTGCTCGAGCAGCAGCGCTCGGCGTACGACGCCGTGGCGATGGTGCGCCACGACGACGTCGACGTGGCCGGCTGCGACCGGCGCATCGCCGAGCTGGAGCGACGCCGCGAGGCGATCCTCACCGCCGACGACCGGCTGCAGGTGCTGCAGGAGCAGATCGACGACCTGGGCGCCCGCCTCGACACCACGCGCCAGCAGCGCTTCGCCCTCGAGCAGCAGCAGAAGGCGCTGGCCGCGCGGCACGGCGAGCTGGTCGAGGACGAGGACCACGTCAACGACCGGCTCGAGGCCACCGAGGGGCCCGGGACCGCCGGCCCGAGCGACGAGCAGGACGCGGCGCTGCGCGTCGAGCTCGCCGCCGCGGCCGCGCCGGCCGACCCCGACGACCTCGACCGGTTCGCCGAGAACGCCAAGCGGCTCGAGGCCCGCCTGCACGAGGCGGTCGCCGACGCGACGACCGAGCTGGCGCGGGTCGAGGACGACCTGGTCGCGGTCTTCCGGCACTACAAGTCGCGATGGGACTCGCCCAACCTCGGCGCCACCGCCGACTCCTACCCCGACTACGAGCGCATCCTCGAGGACATCCGCGGCAAGGGCCTGGCAGACCGGCGCTCCGAGTGGCGCCGGCGGCTGACCGAGTGGAGCGGGCAGGACCTGGTGCCGCTGGTCGGGGCGATGGCCGCCTCGGTCGAGGAGATCGAGGACCGGCTGGTGCCGATCAACGCGATCCTCAAGCGCCTGGAGTTCGGCGGCGCCGGCGACCGGCTGCGGATCCGGTTGCGGCGGCTCTCGCCGGTGCACGTGCAGGCCTTCATGAAGGAGCTGCGGGCCCTCTCGGCCGGCAGCCCGGCGACGGCCCCGCTGGCGGAGGCCGACCTCGAGCGGCGCTTCAGCGACCTGAGCCGCTTCATGGAGCAGCTGCGCCCGCAGGCGCCCGGCGGCGCGCCCACCGAGCGCGACCGGCTGCTCGACGTGCGCCGCCACGTCGAGGTCAGTGCCGAGCGCTACGACCACCTCAGCGGCGAGCTGCGCGCGACGTACCGGACGCTGGGGGAGAAGAGCGGTGGAGAGAGCCAGGAGCTGGTCGCCTTCATCGTCGGCTCGGCCCTGCGCTTCCGCCTCGGCGACGAGATGCGCTCGCGCCCGCGCTTCGCGCCGGTCTTCCTCGACGAGGGGTTCGTCAAGGCCGACTCCGAGTTCGCCGGGCGGGCGGTGCGGGCCTGGAAGGGCCTGGGCTTCCAGCTGGTGATCGGGGTGCCGCTCGACAAGGTGACCGGTCTCGAGCCGCACATGGACGAGCTGCTGGCCATCACCAAGAACACCGCCACCCACCAGGCCTGGATCACCCCGATCACGCAGGCGGGGCCGGCCACGGGCTAGCACTAGGGTGGCGCCGTGGATCTGGGAGCGGTGCTGGGACGGGCCTTCGGGGGCGGGGCGAGCGGGGTGCCCGACGACGCGACGGCGACGAAGATCCTCGACGCGACGGTCGGGGCCTGCGCCGCGCAGGGCATCGGCGCGGTGACCATCGACGGCGTCGCCCGGCGCGCCGGCGTCAACCGGGTCACCGTCTACCGGCGCTTCGGTGACCGTGACGCGCTGCTGCAGGCGATGACGCTGCGCGAGGCCGAGCAGATGGCGCAGGGGATCATGGCGGTCCTCGAGGGAATCGACGACCCGGTCGAGCAGCTGGTCGAGGGCTTCGCGGCCGCGCTGCGGCTGGCCGAGGCGCACCCGGTGATCCGGCGCACCGCCGAGCACGAGCCGCAGGACCTGATCGCGGCCGGGCTGGCCGACGACGCCGCGCTGCTGAGGCTGGGCAGCGCCTTCGCCGCGGCCGGCGTACGCCGCCTGCAGGCCGACGGGCGGGCCACCCACCTCGACGCCGAGGCGGTGGGGGAGACGATGGCGCGCCTCTTCGCCTCCTTCGTGCTGCTGCCGGCCCAGCACGCCATCGACGTGCGCACCCAGGACGGGGCGCGGGCCTACGCGCGCCGGACGCTGGTGCCGCTGCTGCTGGGGTGAGCAGCGACCCTTGACCTGATGTAACACTTGCGTCATTGTTTGTTGCATGACGCACATCGAGCACCAGCCCCTCGACCACGGCATCTTCGGCCCCGGGTCGGTGACCTGGAAGGTCTACCGCTGCCCGACCTCGATGACGGTCGGCTTCGCCCGCACCGCGCTGACCGAGATGTTCGACCCCCTGGTGGTCGCCTCGGTGGCGGGCACCGGCTCGTTGCGCGAGCGGGCGTCCGACCGCTACGACCGCACGCTGGAGTACGCCGGTGCGCTGGTGCTGGGCGACAGCGCCACCGCGGCGCGGATGGCCGACACCTTGATGCGCATCCACTCCACGGTCGGCGGCACCGACCCCGTCACCGGGCAGCACTACGACCCCAACGACCCCGCCGGCCAGCTGTGGATCCACCTGACCCAGTGGCAGTCGGTCCTGCACGTCTACGAGCGCTTCGGGCCCGGGCGGTTGAGCGCGGAGGAGGAGCGCCAGTACTGGGCGGAGTGCGCGGTCGCGGCGCGGTTCCAGACGATCGACCCGGCCGACGTCCCGCGCGACCGCGCCGAGATGCGCGCCTACTACGAGCGGGTGCGCCCCGACCTGGTCGTCAGCGACGTGGCGGTCGAGCACGCGCTGCTGGTCCTCGAGGGCGGCAACCTGGCCAGCCGGCTGCCGGGCCGCCTGCGGGTGCTGAGCCCCCTGGTGCACCGGGTGCTGCGCCGGGCCACGATCGCCACGCTGCCGGCCTGGATGCGCGAGGCGATCGGCACCCGGCAGGGCCCGGTGACCGACGCCCTCGTCACCGCGCTGGTCCGCCCGGCGCTGCGCCTGGCCGCCCGTCGTCCACGGGCGCTGGCCCGGGTCCTCGCCGAGGCCTCGCCGCGGGCCTACGAGGTGCTGGCCCCCGCCGTCCTCGACATCGCCCCCGAGCGCGCCGAGACGGTGACCGTCGAGGAGGCGTTCCGACGTCTGGGCCGGCCGCTGCCGCGCGAGCAGCACCTGGCGGCCGTCGCGGGAGCCGCCGACGGCGGGCGGGCTAAGCAGGCCTCTTGACGCGGTCGGTGGCGGCGGACACACTCCGGGTGTCCGCCGTCGTCCGTCTCGAGGGTTCGTCCACGTGAGCACCGTCCACACCGCCACCGGCAGCATCGACTCCAGCGAGCTGGGTCGCACCCTGATCCACGAGCACGTCTTCGTGATGGGCACCGAGCACCAGCAGAACTACGGCGACTGGGACGAGCAGGCGCGGGTCGCCGACGCCGTCTCGCGCCTCGACGAGCTCAAGGCGCTGGGGATCGACTCGATCATGGACCCCACCGTGCTGGGCCTGGGGCGCTACGTGCCCCGCATCCAGGAGATCGCGACGCAGACCGACCTCACCATCGTGCTGGCGACCGGGCTGTACACCTACAACGAGATCCCCTTCCAGTTCCACTACACCGGTCCGGGCCTGCTCTTCGACGTGCCGGAGCCGCTGACCGAGCTGTTCGTCAAGGACCTCACCCAGGGCATCGCCGACACGGGCGTGCGGGCGGCGTTCCTCAAGTGCGCGATCGAGGAGCAGGGCCTGACGCCCGGGGTCGAGCGGGTGATGCGTGCGGTCGGGCAGGCGCACGTGCAGACCGGGGCCCCGATCACCGTGCACACGAACCCGCACACGCAGTCGGGGCTGGTGGTCCAGCGGGTGCTGCGCGAGGAGGGCGTCGACCTGGGCAAGGTCGTCCTGGGCCACTGCGGCGACTCCACCGACCTCGACTACCTGACGAGCCTGGCCGACGCCGGATCGATGCTGGGCATGGACCGCTTCGGTCTCGACATCCTGCTGCCGTTCGAGGAGCGGGTCTCGACGGTGGTCGAGCTGGTGCGTCGCGGGTACGCCGACAGGATCGGTCTGGCCCACGACGCCTCGTGCTTCATCGACTGGTTCGACGCCGAGGCCAAGGAGCAGGCGGTGCCCCGGTGGAACTACCGCCACATCAGCGAGGACGTCATCCCGGCGCTGCTCGAGCGCGGGGTCTCGGAGGTCGACCTCGAGACGATGCTGGTGACCAACCCCCGCCGCCAGTTCGAGTAGGCGGGCCGCTCAGGACTCCGTTGCCGGCTCCTCGGTGGGCAGCGTCTCGGTCGCGCCCAGCCACGGCAGCAGGGCCAGCAGGCTGACCAGCGCGGTGGTCGCCAGCGCCCAGGCGAAGCCCGCCTGGTCGGCGATGACTCCGACGAGGATCGGGCCCACGATGGCGCCGGAGTCCTGGGCCATCTGGAAGGCCGCCAGCACCTTGCCGCCGCTGCGGTCGTTGCCCACGACGTCGGCGACGGCGGCCTGCTGGCCCGGGTTCACCAGCCCGGCGCCCAGCCCGGAGACCGCGGAGAGCACGAGCAGCACCACCAGGTCGCCGGCCAGGCCGAGCAGCCCGAAGCCCAGGGCCGTCACCGCGAGGCCGGTGATCACCAGCGGACGGCGACCCACGGTGTCGGCGATCCGGCCGGCGACCTGCAGCGTGAGGGCCGTGCCCACGGCCGCGACGCCGAGGGCCGCGCCGGCGACCCAGGGCCGGTCGTAGACGGTGATGGCGAACTGGGGGAGCACCGCCACCCGGACCCCGAAGTTGCACCAGCCGTTGGCGAAGCCCGAGACCAGGGCCGCCCGGTAGGCGGGGTGGCCCAGCGCCTCGCCCACCAGCATCGGGGGCCGCTGGGGCTGGTCGGTCGACGGTCGCAGGCGTGCGCCGCTGAGCCGGGTGCCGACCACGACCACGGCGACGACCAGCGCGCCGGCGTACACGATGAAGGGCAGGCGCAGGCCGAACGAGGCGAGCAGCCCGCCGAGCACGGGCCCGAGCATCCCGCCGACCAGGAACGAGCTGGCGTACGCCGACGAGACGCGCCCGCGGATGCTGGGCGGAGCCAGGCGCACCAGCAGCGCCATCGCCGAGACCGTGAACATGGTCGAGCCCAGGCCGCCGAGGCCGCGGAAGACCAGGAGCTGCCAGTAGGACTGCGCGAAGGCGGTGGCCAGCGACGACGCGGCGACCACCAGCAGTCCGGTCAGGTAGACCGGGCGCTCCCCGAGCCGCGCCACCAGTGCACCGCCGGCGGGGGCGAAGACCAGCCGGAAGAACGCGAACGCCGAGACCACCACCGAGGCGGCCGCGACCCCGACGTCGAAGGTGCGCGCGTAGGCCGGTAGCACCGGGGAGATCAGCCCGAACCCGATCGCGATCACGAACGCGGCGCCGATGAGCACCGTGATCTCGCTCGGGATCGGGGTCCGGGGCTGCCCGCCCTGCCTGCTCCGGTCGCGCCTCGTCCACCTCATCCGCCGCGTGCCTGGTGACTCACGGCTCGACCCTAGCCACCCCTCGCCCGGTGCCAGCGACCAGTGCCGGGTGCGGGCGAGGACGTCATACGTCTGGCACGAGCGGACCTCCCGCCCGTATGACGTCCGGTCAGGGCGCCGCCCTCGTCACGGCCACGGGGCAACCGGCCAGGTGGAGCATCCGGTGGGTGGTCGAGCCGACGGCCAGGCCGTGGAAGCCGCCTCGGCCCCGCGAGCCCAGGACCAGCAGGTCGGCCCGGTGCGACGCCTCGCCCAGGGCGGTGAGCGGCTCCGCGTGGTGCACGTCCAGCGAGACCTCGGTGTCGGGGTGCTCCTCCAGCAGGGCTGTGAACTGGGCCTCGACCGACTCCCGGCGCCGCAGCACCTCCTGGTCGTCGGGCGGCAGCGGCCGCAGCAGGTGGCGGGGCCAGCCCTGCGGGAGACCCAGGGCGCTGACGACGGAGAGACGGGCGCCGCGCAGGCGGGCCTCCTCGAAGGCCAGGGCCAGGGCCGCCCCGGAGTCGGGGGAGCCGTCGGTGCCGACGGCGACGCGGTCGTGACCGGCGCTCGCGTGGCCCACGACCACCACGGGGCAGTCGGCGTGCCCCACGACCTGCAGCACGGTGGAGCCGAGCAGCAGGTTGCCGACGTCCTCGCCCTTGGCGCCGAGGGCGACGACCTGGGCGCGACCGGACCTCTCCAGCAGGGCCTGGGCAGGAGTCTGCATCGGCTGCTCGGTGACCACCGGGACGTCGGGGTGCGTCTCGCGCACCAGGGCCACGGCCTCGGCGACGATCTCCTGTCCACGGGCCTCCGCCTCCTCGAACCGGCCCGGCGGGAAGAACGGGAAGTCGGCCTCGTAGCGCGGCAGCGCGTGCACCACGACCAGGTCGGCGCCGCGCAGCCGGGCCTCGTGGGCGCCCCAGGTGAGCGCTCGCAGGCTGCGGCCGGTGCCGTCCACGCCGACCACGACGGGATCGCTCATGCCGGTGCTCCTTCTCGCGTCGATCGTGTGCAGGTCACAGCGCCAGCCAACGCGGCGGCTGTGTCGACCGGTAGGGCCGAACGTCACTGGCCGACGGGGGTGCGGCAGGTGTGGCACGAGCGCCGACCGGGTACCTGGGACGAGAGGACGACAGCCGAGGAGGACACCGTGTTCGAGCTCGTCTTGACCATCGTGGTGCTGCTGGCCGTGGCCGCCGCCATCCTGCTGTTCGAGCGGCCGCGCGCCGAGCGGATCGAGCGCGACCTGCACGAGCAGGCCGCCGACCGCCGCGACGCCGCGACGGCAGCGCCCGACCCCGAGCAGAGCCCCGAGCAGACCACCGAGCACCCCGAGCAGAGCCCCGAGCCGGGAGCGCGGCCCGACGACCCGCCCGACGACCCGAGGTGATCTCACCCCAACGGGCGGAGTGGCCGGGCGGCTCGGTGGCTACTCCTGGAGGTGGCGGAAGCCGATCCACGAGGAGGCGATGATGACGAGCTCGAAGGACCTGCCCATCCCTGACTACGACCACCTGCTGCTCAGCGACATCGAGCACCGGCTGAAGGGGCTCGACGCCGGGTCCGTGGACCGTCTGCTCGAGCACGAGCGGGCCTACGCCGCCCGCCCGGCGGCGATCGTGCTGCTCGAGCAGCGCCGCGCCCAGCTGCGCGAGGACCCCGGCGCCGAGCCGTCGCCGGGCGAGGGGCCCGACCCCGCCGCGCCGCGCGTCGACCAGGTCGGCCAGCACCCCTCGCCGCACCAGGCGTCCCCGCAGACGCAGGGGCCACCGCAGAACCCGCCCTCGCAGGGCGTCCCGACCAACCCGGCGCAGCCGCGCCGGTGAGATGACCACCGGCCGCAGCAGCCGGCGCAACCCGTCCCGGTCCGACCGGACCGACCCGATCAGCAGAGGAGAGAACCATGCCCGGAGGCCAGGAACCCGGACCCAGCGTCAAGGACGACGAGCTCTACGAGAAGCTGCGCGACGAGGGCAACAGCAAGGAGAAGTCGGCGCGCATCGCCAACGCCTCGGCCAACCAGTCGAGGTCCACGACCGGCCGCAAGGGCGGTGAGTCGGGCTCCTACGAGGACTGGACCGTCGACGACCTGCGCGAGCGGGCCCGCGAGCTCGACATCGAGGGCCGGTCGTCGATGACCAAGGACGAGCTCGTCGACGCCCTGCGCAACCACTGAGGGGCCCGCGTGCGCATCGGCTACTTCCTCTCCACCGAGGAGTACGGGCCCGCCGAGCTGGTCGAGCAGGCGGTGCTCGCCGAGCAGGCCGGCTTCGAGGCGCTGTGGATCAGCGACCACTTCCACCCCTGGAACGACCAGCAGGGCCAGTCCCCGCTGGTGTGGGGCATCATCGGGGCGCTGTCGCAGGCCTGCTCGCTGCCGGTCACCACGGCGGTGACCTGTCCGACGGTGCGGATGCACCCGGCGGTGGTCGCCCAGGCCGCTGCCACCGCCGCCGTGCAGCTCGGCGGGCGGTTCACGCTGGGCGTCGGCACCGGTGAGGCCCTCAACGAGCACGTCCTCGGCGACGCCTGGCCCTCCTGGGACGTGCGCGCCGAGATGCTCGAGGAGGCGGTCGCGCTGATCCGCCGCCTGTGGGAGGGCGACTTCGTGACCACGCGGGGGCGCCACTACGCGGTCGAGAACGCTCGCATCTACACCCTGCCCGAGGAGCCGCCGTCGATCTACGTCAGCGGGTTCGGCCCCAAGTCGACCGACCTCGCGGCCCGCATCGGCGACGGCTTCGTGGGGACCTCCCCCTCGCCCGACCTGGTCCAGCGCTTCAAGGAGGCCAGCGGCGGGCTGCCCGCCCAGGGCGGCTGCAAGGCGGCCTGGGCGCCGACCAGGGAGGAGGGCGTCGACCTGGCCTGGCGGCTGTGGCCGCACGCCGGGCTGCCCGGTGAGCTGGCCCAGGTGCTGCCCTCGGTGCGCCACTTCGAGCAGGCCACCGAGCTGGTGACCCGCGAGTCGACCTCCGAGAGCACCGTCGCCGGCCCCGACGTCGGGCCGCACGTGCAGCAGCTGCTCGACTACGTCGCGGCTGGCTACGACGAGGTGTACGTCGCCAACATGGGCCCGCACTACGCCGACATGATCCGGGCCTACGGCGCCGAGGTGCTGCCGAAGGTGCGCTCCGAGGTCGGGGGCTGAGGGGCGCGCCCGGCGCCGGCCCCCGGCAGCACGGGACCAAGGACCCTGCTCCGCCGCGCCCGCAGGCAGGCATCGTGGACGGCGAGGAAGCCTGAGGCGGCGACCCGGGCGCGAGGGAGGCACGGTGGACCCCGAGGACGTGACACGCACGCAGGACGTCGCGGGCAGGACCGGGCCGAGGCTCGGGGTCGTGGCTGCCGTGGGCAGCTGGCCCCGTGACGTGGCCGTGGTCGAGCGGGCGGCGCAGGAGGCCGAGCGGCGCGGCGGGAGCATCACCCTGCTGCACGTCGACCAGGAGCGCTACGCGATGAGTGGGGCCGACGAGGAGTACGTCGGCCGGCACGTCGCCGCCGAGCACGAGGTGCTCGCCGCGGCGGCTGAGCACGCCCGCTCCCTGGGGCGGCGCGCGACCGTGCAGACCGCGCTGTACGTCGGCGCGGTCACCGACGGCATCCTGCGCACGGCGCACGCCGCGGCGGTGGTCGTGCTGGGCGCCGAGGGAGCCTCCCCGGCCGTGCGTGCCGTGCGGGGCGGGGTCACCGCAGCGGTGGTCGCCCGGGCCACGTGCCTGGTCGAGGTGGTGCCGGCCGGTGAGCGGCTGCCGGGGCCCGATGCTCCGGCGGTGGGACGCGTGGTGGCGGCGAGCACCGCTGAGGGCCAGCGTCGCGTGCTGGCGGGTGTGGCCGCTGCCCAGGCCGCGCTGTGGGACGTCGCCACCGAGGAGGTGACGCTGCCCGGCCGCCCCGGGGCCGACCTCCCGGGCCTGGACGAGCACGACCTGGTGGTCGTGCTGCGCGGCGCGCACGCCCCCCTGTGGGGCCGACCCGACGCGCGGATCCGGGGACTGCTCGACCACGCTCCCTGCACCGTGCTCGTGGTACCGCCGGAGCTGGCCGACGACGAGGCCCAGCGAGACGCTGCGGTCACCGCGACACGTCCGGATCGCCGTAGCTGATGTGGCTGACGGTGCCGGCGTGGTGGATCTCGGCGTCGGGGCCGGGGTAGAACAACGTCTCGTGACCGGAGTCGGACCACCGCACGACGTAGGGCGGAGTGCCGTCGCCGTGCCTGACCTCCACGATCTCGCCGTCTCGGACCGGCCCGCCCACGTGGTCGCTCTGCACCACGATCCGGTCTCCAGGGCTGGCGCGCATGGCGTCGTCCTCTCCGATCGGGGAGCCGGGTGCCCCCTCCGCGCTGCCAACGTCGCATCCGCGGCCGGCCCTGCCCCAGGGCCGTAGGTCCTGGGGCAGGGGTGACCAGGTGCCCCGGTCCCGGGGTGTGCTCGGACTGCGCGGCGCCCTCAACGTCGACGCTGATCGGCCGGGACGCTCGGACGGCGACGCGCGCGGGTGAGCTTCACCAGGCCGTCGACCAGGAGGAGACCCGGGACCGCGAGGAAGGCCGATGCCCAGCCCAGGGGAGTGGGCCACCCGCCCCCGAGCAGGTCGGGCAGTGGCGGGAGCGACAGGAAGGCCACCAGGAGCAGCACCTCGGCCGCCACCGCGGCGAGCACCAGCCGGTTCTGGCGCGGGTCCAAGCGCCAGATCGGTCGCGACGTGCTGCGGCAGGCGAAGGCGTTGGCCATCTGGGCGAACGCGATGGTGGCGAAGGTGGCACCGGAGGATGTCGCCAGCAGTGCCGCCGAGGGTTCCTGGCCCCAACGCCAGCCGCCGGCGAGCAGGACGCTGGCGAAGACACCCAGCGCCATCGCCGCCTCCGTCGCACCGAGCACCAGGAAGGCGCGCATGAGCACGGCCCGGTCGACGAGGGTGCGCCGGTGTGGACCGTGCATCACGTCCGGCCGCGGGGGCTCGGCGCCCAGCCCCAGCGCCGGCAGCATGTCGGTCCCGATGTCGAGGGCCAGCACCTGCAGGACGCCGATCGCCAGGGGCAGGTTGCCGCCCGTCAGCGCCCAGGCGGCGAAGGGCGCCAGCTCGGCGACGTTGTCGGTGAGGTGGTAGGTCAGGAAGCGCCGCACGTTCTGGAACGTCGCGCGGCCGAGCTCGACCGCCGTCACGACGGTGGCGAAGTGGTCGTCGAGCAGGACCAGGTCGGCGGCCTCGCGGGCCACGTCGCTGCCGCTGGCGCCCATCGCCACGCCCACGTCGGCCTCGCGGAGGGCAGGGGCGTCGTTGACCCCGTCCCCGGTCATCGCGACGACGTGGCCCCGGCCCTGGAGGGCCCGGGTGATCCGCAGCTTGTCGGAGGGACTGGCGCGAGCCACGACCACTCCATGGGGCCGGTCGACCGCCTCGCCCAGGGCGGTGTCGTCGGCCGGGAGGCCCGGCCCGTCCAGCACGGTCCCCGCCGGTCCGAGCAGTCCGACCTGGCGCGCGATCGCGGCGCCGGTGCGGGGGTGGTCCCCGGTGATCATCGCCACCCGGATGCCCGCTGCCCGGCAGGTGGCCAGGGCGTCGGCCACGTCGGTGCGCGGCGGGTCCTGCAGTGCCAGCACGGCCACGAGGTCGAGGTCGTGCTCCATCTCGGGTGCCGGGCCGCCGGACCACGTCCGGGTGGCCACGGCCACGAGACGGTGCCCGGTGTCCGCGAGCTCGGCGATGTCGCCCAGGAGCGGCTCCGGGACGGTGCGGCAGCGGGACAGCACCGCCTCGGGCGCACCGAGCACCGAGACCGTGTCGTGGTCCAGCGCCGAGCTCAGCAGGCGGTCCGAGGTGAACGCGCGCCGCTGCTGGGCGGCGGTGGTGTCGGCATGGGTGCGCAGGGCCAGGCAGTGCAGGGCCGCCTCCATCGGGTCCCCGACAGCGCTCCAACCGCCCTCGTGCTCGACCACCCGTCCGGTGACGCAGCGCAGGGCGTGCACCGCCGCCACGACCGCGTGGCGACGAGCCGACGCCGCCCCCACAAGCTCGGCCGTCGGCTCGTATCCGGAGCCGACGACCTCCACGTCGCCGTCCGGGGTGAGCACCCGCACCACGTTCATCCGGTTCTGGGTCAGCGTGCCGGTCTTGTCCGTGCAGATGAACGTCGTCGCGCCCAGGGTCTCCACGGCGTCCAGGCGCCGTACGAGCGCGTTCCTGGTCGCCATCAGCTGTGCCCCGCGTGCCAACGACAGCGTCACCGTCGGGAGCAGCCCCTCCGGGACCAGCGCCACCGAGACCCCGACGCCGAAGAGGAACGCGTCGGTGAACCCCAGCCCCATGCCCAGCGCAGCGGCACCGAGCCCCACACCGGTCCCGGCCGCGACCACGGCGACCATCCGGACCACGCGGTCCAGCTGGAGGGTCAGCGGGCTCGGGGGACGGGTGGCGCTCTCGGCCAGCTGGGAGATCCCGGCCATGGTCGTGGCCGCGCCGATGGCCGAGACCACCGCGCTCGCCTCCCCGCCGAGGACGAAGGTGCCTGCCATCAACCGATCCCCTGCTCCACGGGGGACCGCGGCGCTCTCCCCGGTGAGCATCGACTCGTCGAGGCTCAGGCCCCGGCCCTCGAGGACGTGGGCGTCGGCGCCGATCCGGTCGCCGGCCGCCAGCAGCAGCAGGTCGCCGGGGACGAGCCGGTCGACGTCGACCAGGCCGGTCCTGCCGTCGCGCACCACCAGGGTGCGGGTCGGCAGCAGCGCCCGTAGCCGCTGCGCGGACCGGTCGGCGCGGTGCTCCTGCACGAAGGCGAAGAGTGCGTTGAGCACCACGATGACCGTGATCGCGACCGCGAGCTCGGGCATGCCGGCCACCAGTGCGAGGGCGGAGGCGATCCAGAGCAGCACCGCCAGCAGGTGGGTGAGCTGTCGGGCGAACATCCGCCAGGCCGGCTCCGGGCCACGCACCGGGAGCGTGTTGGGCCCCCACCGTGCGCGCAGTGCGCTGACCTCGGCCGCACCCAGCCCCGTCGGTGCTGGTGCGAGGGGTGGCCTCACGACACCCCCCTGCCCTGTCCGGTGCGGGTCGCGTCCGGCGCCGTCGGCGGCCGTGGTGCCGCTCAGCCCCGGCCCGCCGACGGGCTGGCTGGTCCCGGGGGGAGCAGCCGCGAGCCCAGGCTCGCCCCCCAGTCCTCCGCGCGGGCGAGCTCGCCGTCCACCAGCGGGCCCTCGGTGCCTGAGACGTAGAAGGAGCGAGGGCGCTCCTGGAGGTGGTGCCCGTGGCGGCGCAGCAGTCGAGCGGCCTTGACCGCGGCCGAGCCCGGTAGGTGGCGCATGGTCGCCACCCGGGTGTCGAAGGTGGCTGCGCTCTGCTGCGTGCCGCTGCGGGGCAGGGAGGCGAGCCACTCCCGCAGGCCGTGCGCCGCTCGGTCGGCGGGCGCCCCCTGCTCCACGGCCTGCCTCCGCGACGACGTCCTGCTCAGGGAGAAGGCGTGCGTGGGCGCACCGACCACCAGCAGGTCGTAGCCGGCCGGCGGGGAAGGGGGATCCGTGGTCTCGGCGAGGTCGATCACGTCCTGGTCGACGCCCGACCTAGCGAGGCCGCGTGCCACGGCGGCGGCCACGAGCATGGTGTTGCCGAACATGGACTCGTAGACCACCAGCGCCCGCGTGCGGTTGGCGGTGACGACGTCGTCGTCGCTCATCGGGTTCTCCTCGGGATGGACGGGTCTGCCCCTCACGGTGGCCGGTCCTCGGGGCGCGGGCACCGGTCGCGGGCCCCTTGAAGGGAGGCCGAAGGTCCCGGGCCCGGCGCGGCCCCGGGCCGCGTCCCGACGCCGGGACCAAGGACCCTGCCTCGGACGCGCGCGGGCGGGCACGGTTGCTCCCGTCGGCGACGGTGAGTAGCGACGGGCGGGGCACGATGAGCGGTGAGCGTGGTCGCGCAGTGGGCGGTGCGCCGAGCCGCCGAGCCGGACGGAGCGGGGGACGCATGGGCAGCCCGGTCCTGACCTTCCTGGGCGCAGCCGGTTGCGTGACCGGGAGCAAGTTCCTCGTGGACGCGGACCGGTCGCGGGTGCTGGTCGATGCGGGGCTCTACCAGGGGCTGCGCGAGCTGCGTCGCCGGAACTGGGAGCCCTTCGCGATCCCGCCCGCGGACCTCGACGCCGTCCTCGTCACCCACGCGCACCTCGATCACTGCGGGTACCTGCCCCGGTTGGTGCGTGAGGGGTTCTCCGGTCCCGTCTACTGCACCCGGGAGTCGGCCGAGCTCATCGAGATCGTGCTGCGCGACAGCGCCCACCTCCAGGAGGAGGACGCCCGGCTCGCCAACAGCGGCGGCTGGTCCAAGCATCGCCCGGCCCTGCCGCTGTACGACGGTGCCGACGTGGAGGCCACGCTGCCGCTGCTGTGCCCGGTCGACTTCGACCGGGACGTCGAGGTGGGGCCGGGGCTGTGCGCATCGTGGCGCCCGGCCGGCCACATTCTTGGCTCGGCCACGGTGCTGGTGGAGACCGGGGAGCGACGCACCCTGTTCAGCGGCGACCTCGGCCGACCGGGCCACCCGGTCCTGGTCGACCCGGTGGCGCCGCCGTCGGCGCACTCGGTGGTGGTCGAGTCGACGTACGGCGACCGCGCGCACCCGGTGGCCGACCCGGACGCGCTCGCCGGAGCGATCCGTCGCGCCGCGGCCAGGGGCGGGTCGGTGCTCATCCCGGCCTTCGCCGTGGACCGCACCGAGCTGGTCCTGCTGGCCCTGCACCGCTTGGTCCGGGACGGCAGGATCCCTCGACTGCCGGTCTACCTCGACAGCCCCATGGCGCTGGCCGCGCTCGGCGTCTACCGGCGGGCGATCAGCGCGGACTCACCCCAGCTCCGCCCGGGCCTGGAGGAGGTCCGGGCCGCCCTGGACCACCTGGAGGTCCGCGGTGTCGCCCACGCGGCGGAGTCGATGAGGCTCAACCGGCCCGCCACCCCCTGCATCGTGGTCTCCGCCTCGGGCATGGCCACCGGTGGCCGGGTCGTGCACCACCTCGCCCACCAGCTGCCCGACCCGCGCAACTGCGTGGTGCTCACCGGCTACCAGGCCGTGGGGACCCGCGGCCGCCAGCTGGTCGACGGCGCGCGGCAGGTCAAGATCCACGGACGCTACGTCCCGGTGCGGGCCGAGATCGTCGAC
The DNA here is from genome assembly GCF_040012395.1 of Nocardioides sp. 31GB23. Classification (NCBI taxonomy): domain Bacteria; kingdom Bacillati; phylum Actinomycetota; class Actinomycetes; order Propionibacteriales; family Nocardioidaceae; genus Nocardioides; species Nocardioides sp. 31GB23. The sequence continues at coordinate 36,611 of NZ_JBDYKJ010000043.1, forward strand.
GTGCCCGACTTCTCGGTGCACGCCGATGCCACCGAGCTCCTCGCCTGGCTCGCCGCCGCCCCCCACCCCCCGGAGGTCGTCTACGTCGTGCACGGCGAGCCGGCGTCGTCCGCGGCCCTCGCGGTCAGGATCACCGAGGAGCTGGGGTGGTGTGCCGTCGTGCCACGCGCTGGCGAACGGGTCCGTCTCGATTGACGAGAGCCGTCCGCCGCTCGGTGCCGGGTGCGGGGACTCAGTCCTCGGTCTTGCGGACGGCGATCTTCTGCGGCTGCTCCGTCGGGCCGTCGATCGGCACCCGGACCTCGAGCACCCCCGCCGTGTACGTCGCTGCGATGTCCTCGGCACGTGCGTGCCGGGGCAGGCGCACGCTGCGGGAGAACGAGCCGTAGTGCATCTCGTGGCGGTTGCGGTCCCGCTGCTCCTCGTGGCGCTCCCCGCTGAGGGTCAGCACGTCGCCGTCGACGCTGATGTCGAGATCGTCGTCGGGGTCGATGCCCGGCAGCTCGGCCCTGAGCACGTACGTGCCGTCCTCGACGTAGTCCTCCATCCTGACGAGGGCGAGCAGGCCCAGCCCGGGCAGGCCGACCGGGGCCTCGGTGTCCAGCCAGGTCAGCATCTCGCTGAGGGGGTTGGAGCTTCGTCGCGTCATGGTCGTCATCTCGTGAGCCTCTCGTGGTGCGGGAGCCGGGTGCTCCCTGTCCGCCTCAGCCTGGCCCGGCCCGGTGGCTGCACCCAGGGACCTACGGCCCCGCGCAGGAGGGCACCACGCCCCCGAGCCCGACAGACCCTGGAGAGGGAGGGGACGGGCGCCGGTCATGACCAACCTCGTCGAGGACCTGGCCGGTCTGCCCACTCCGCTCGTGCTGCTCGTGGCCGGAGTCCTGGCCTCCAGCGGGACCGGCATCGGATCGGGGGTCGTCCTGCCGGGGGAGACCGGGTACCTGACGGGCGGCGCCACGGTTCGCGCCTGTCGCTCGACCGGCACGCTGGTCAGCGAGGTCGCGTGGAGGTGAGTGGCGCGGGCGCGGACTCCCGCGACGCGTGGCGCAGGTGCAGCGCGACCGCGATGCTCGTGACCGCCGCCCAGAGGCACCACAGGGAGATGAACCCGGTCGTGCTCACCCGGGCCAGGACGGCCACGGCCACGAGGTTGACCGCGCCCCAGGCGCGGACGTGACGGCGACCAGATGCCAGCAGTGCCCCGCACGTGGCGAGCACGTAGAGCACCACCAGGGTCCCGCCGTGCCAGAGCTCGACACGGTAGGCGAGGTGGCGGCCCTCGATCGTGGTGTCGATCGGTCCGCGCACCACGGCGTACATCAGAGCGACCGCGACGACGACCCCCACGCCCACGAACAGCCCTGTCCGGCGTCGGTGCGCGCCCGGGTCGAGGGCTCCGACGGCCACCGGGACCAGGACCGGCAGGACGCCGAACGCGATCGCGAGGTAGAGCCACTCCGCCGCGTGCCCGAGCGCGGGGGCGATCTCGCCCTGCAGGCCCCACCACGCGACGGCCTCGATGAGCTGGTGCGCAGCGAGCACGAGGGGGAGGGCAGCCAGGACTCGCTCGGGCCGGGTGCGGACGTGCCGGAGCGCGTCGAGCCCGACCGCGCCGATCAGCAGGCCCGCGGCGAGGTCGACCTCTGGTGAGAAGCACATGGTCAGCGTCCTCTACTGCCGCCTCCCTCGCTTCCTCGGACGGGTCAGGTCGGGTCGGGCCCGCCGTCCTCGCGGAGCAGCGGGCGTGCCGGGGTCGCTCGTCTCCGCCGTCAGCAGTGCCCAGTGCGGGCGCAGTCCCTCACCGGGGCCGGGGGCCAGGACCAGCCGTACGTCGCCCGGAGGGACAGCAGGCCGGTCTGCCTCGCGCGGCAGGTGGGCAGAACCGCGCAGGCACGCCGGCGAGCACGCGGGGTCGGACAGCCACACGCTCAGCACGGGGCCCAGCCGGGCCAGGGACATCGTCGCCGGCTCGCCCTCGTGCTCGTCAGTGTGCTGCAGCAGTGCGCGGGCCATGGCGGCCAGGGCGGCCGCAGCGTCGGTGGGGACGTCGTCCAGCTCGTCATCGAACCGGAAGTGCACCCGCGCCCGCGTGGATACCGCCATTGCGACCCCCTTTGCGCTCCGACGTGAGAAGGCCGCTGCGGCGGCCCGCGGTCTCGCGTCCGGACCCGGTCATCCTCGGCGGCGCGCGGGTCGGGCCCCAGGGTCCTTCGACCCGATCCGGGGTGACCTGGCCCGGGACGACGAGAGCACCCGACCGACCCGGCCGCGTGCCAGCCGGTCGGTCAGGCCTGGGACGGGCAGGGTTCGACGGACACGACGTCCCACTGCAGGGCACGCGTGGGTCTGGTCGCCCGGCAGGTGAGCCGGGCCTCGGCGCGCCGGCTGCTGTCGATCACGACGCGCACGCGCGCGGGCAGGGGAGTGACACCGATGACGTCGATCGTCCACCGGCCGGCGTCGAAGGTGCCGGTCTGCTCGACCAGGCGCGGGGCGGCGGCGGTGACCGGCGCGGGGCCCCACCGCTCGAGCACGGCGCCGAGCGCGACCTGCTCGGCGGGGTGCAGCCCCGCGACGCCGCGCAGCCGGCTCGGGTCCACGTGGCCGGCCAGGTGGGACTCGACGGTGCTGACGGCCTCGCTGGGCGACATGCCGGCGTAGCAGGTGAGGTCGGGGAGCAGCAGCAGGTTGGGGGCGAACCGGTCGCCGCCGACGTGGCTGCACTCGTACGTCGCCTCGGGCCACCGCTGGGCGAGGGCCCGGGCCACGGGGCGTCCCTTGACGGCGCAGCACAGGTCGTGGACGCCGTGGGCGCAGACGAGGAGCAGCGGGCCGGTGTGCTCCTCGCCGCTGTCGGGGACGAGGCTGGCCAGCAGCTCGTCGGGCTGCTGCCACAGACCGGTGCGCAACCGGCCGTCGTGGCTGCGGTACCAGCGACGCGGCCCGGTCAGCCGGTCGGCCGCGCCCTCGCGACCGTGGCGGCGGATGAACAGCGTCCGCAGCTCGGGGTGGCCGAGCTCGCGCAGCAGCGCGGTGGACAGGTCGGCGCCGAACGGTGCGGTCACCGGCCACGGCCCCGGGTGCTCGACCAGCAGCCAGTCGCGCTGCGGGGGAGCGGTGCCGATCAGCGGGTCGTCGCGCAGCTCGGCCTCGTCCGAGCACCGGAGGCTCATCCGGCGACGACCAGTCCCGCCTCGACCAGCTCGCGGGCGGGCTCGCGACCCAGGTCGGCGACCGTGACGGGGTGCCCCTCGAGCAGCCGGCGCAGCACGGGCGCGGGCACCTGGTCGACCGGCAGGCTGCCGGCCCGGGTGGTGAGCGTGGCGTCGGTGAGCGTGGCGTCGAGGTGCTCGCGCAGCCGCAGGGCGGTCGCGTCGGTCAGCGCGGCGGCCAGCGCGTGCTGGGCGAGCGGCCCCAGGGGCGCAGCGCGCTGCGAGCCGCGGCGCTTCGCGTGCAGGCGCTGCGCGACGTCGTCGACGTCGATCGACCCCAGCGCTTCGCGCAGCCGCTTGCCGACCAGGTCGAGGTCGAGGTCGTCGGCCGCCAGGGAGGTGCCCAGCGGCAGCGAGCCGCGGGCCTCCTCGTCGTCGGCGAGCCGCTCGAGGGCCAGGGCGACCAGCTCTTCGGCGACGGCGTACCGGGTCCAGCTGTGCACGCCGAGCGTGAGGTGCACGGTGACCCCGCCCAGGGCGGTCGCGGAGTGCAGGTAGCCGCGGGGCAGGTAGAGCGCGTCGCCGGGCTCGAGCACGGTCTCGATCACCGGTTCCTGCTCGGCGGCGAGCCGGACCGCCTCGCGGCGGTCGGTCCACGGCTGGTCGCGCAGCGGCGCCTCGTGCACGGGCGCGTGGATCGACCACTTCTTGCGCCCGGCGACCTGCAGCACGAAGACGTCGTGCACGTCGTAGTGGTCGTCGAAGCCCTGGTTCTGCGGCGGGGTGACGTAGGCGTTGGCCTGCACCGGGTGGCCCAGGTCGGCGGCCAGCTGCTGGCAGAAGTCGAGGATGGGCGGCCACACCCGGTGCAGCCCCTGCAGCACGATGGTGGAGCCGGCCGAGAAGAGCGCGCTGAGCTTGTCGTCGCTGACCTGGTCGGCGATGCCCGCGCCGAGGCCGCCGGGCGCGGTGAAGGCGCTGTGGGCGAGCGTCGAGCCGGCCCTGGCCACCCGTACGAACGGCGTGCGGAGCCCCCGCTGGGCCACCAGCTCGTCGACCGCGGGCTCACTGAGCAGGTCGGCGAAGGCGCCCGCGTCGGCGCCCGGGCGCAGCAGCGGGGACCTGCCCCAGGAGGTCTGCGCGAAGTCGGTGACATCCCCGACCAGCCGGGCCAGTGCGGGTCTGCTCGAGGCGGGTCGTCCTGGGGCGGGGCGGGTGGTGTCGGCGCGGGGGGGGGGGGGGGGGGGGGGGGGGGGGGGGGGGGGGGG
>NZ_JBDYKJ010000044.1:0-39967 GCF_040012395.1 Nocardioides sp. 31GB23
ATCGTTCTCAGTGGTCACAGCGGTCATCTTGGTCCTCCTTCAGGACCGACCGCTTACACAGACCATCTGACACCCCCTGGCCTCGGCGCGGCTGCAGGCGCTCAACATCGGGATCGTAAGCACCACCACACCCAGACTCACGGCGTGGAAGAGTCGCCGCGTGAGGACGCCACAAGCCGCTGCAGAGACCAAGCGGCGACGACAGGCCACCATGAACGGCGCACAGACCGAAACGCGTCGGAAGCCACGAGCCTTCGTGGGCACCGGTGTCGAGGACGGGACTCCTTCGGTGGCCGAGGTGGTGATCATGTGCGGTTCCATTTGCTTCTCCCTGCTGCGAGTCGAACTGGCTGACTCACGAACCATGACGCGCAGTGCTGATCGCGGCTCCACACACGCGGCCGTCGATGCATCGCAGCGCATGGGCGCGCTTGGCCCGTTCGTTCACGGCTCAGAAGCGATGCACCAGAGCGCACGAGCCTCTGTGTCGGAAGCAGAACGGACCTACTGTGACTGCATGTCAACGTCAGGGCACGCCCAACCGGACCGAAACCACCTGGACAAGATCCCCCTGCCCACGGTGCCCGGACTGGTGACATGGCATCGACACCTGCGAGAGATGGTCGAGGCCAGCCCCTACAACCCCTCGCACTACGGGCCCGCACACGGCATTGCTCAGAGATTCGTGCAGGACCACACCAATCCGAAGAATGAGCTCAAGGTCCCGGGCTTAGAGGGCATTTACGCCATCGACCGCGGCACGAACTACAAGATCGTTGATCAGGTCAAGGACCTGTTCGCCCTCACGCCCGGCGAGTTAGACATGCGACTCCCCTTGTGGGAGCCACGTCACTCCGCCGAGAGGCTGCTGGAGGGTTTGAGGACGGCACTCGGGTGGTCGCACGCGGCGACACCGTCCGTATACGAACTCGCCGAATCCCTCCAGGAATCCTGCGCGAGTAGTGGGGACGCAGGCAGATGGCGAGCGCGGATCTTCGACATCGAGTATGGCCACCATTTCACGTTCGCAGCCACGCGCGCCCTGGAGTTCTTGCGCTGGTACGGCTCCGATACCGGCATCGAGGGAGACCCCCAGAGCGGGCGCGCCCTCGAGTACCTCAACCAAGCGACCTACGGCTTCACGGACTCCGAAACCGCCAAGATAGGCACTTGGCTCAACGACACCACCGTGCCGGATACCTTCCAGCCCGACCTGCCGGGCACGGACCGGCAGGGGCGCTGGGACACGGCACGCCTCGAGCGCGCCGAACTGATCATGCGAATGGGTACGACCTACGCGGCGGCGAGGGGCGAGTGGACAGGAGGGTACGGCTTGGTACACCAAGCACTACTGCGCCACCATGACAACGCGACCGGACGCCACATTTTCTTGAATCCGTTGATCGCCCGCGGAACCGGAGCCACGCCACAACCGCTGGCCGATGACTTTTCGGGTGTGGAGTCGATAGTCCTGCTCGGGGTTCCGGCAGTCGCGTACCCGCGAATCGGGTTCCTCGTCGGCGAAGCGCTGGGGTGGCCGTCCGTGCATGGAGCTGACCTCGCGCAGCGACTTACTGGCCGTCGGTTCCACTTCCAGACTGAGCGACGACCGGAAACCTTCGCGCATGTGTTTGAGGAGTTTCGGTCGCGCCCTAAGCCTTATAGCATACTATCGCTGCACCTCGATCACTTGATGACCGAAGAAGATGGTCACCTGCGCCTACTTCCCTCCGCGGTCCGGCTGCTCCGGGACCGCAAAATGCTGCCGGTCCTGCTCGCGCCACGCTTTGGTAACGAGTCTCTTCTGCTCTGGGAGGAACGCCAGATCGCCCAGTCCCGATCAGGGCGAAGTTCGATGCGCGTCAACACCGCCGCCCACTGCGCCCGGCTGCAGCATCTGGTCGCCGAGGAACTTCGCGGGCAGCCAGGCGTGGTGCACGCGGAGCTACAACCATCCCTGCCCTGGGCCGGACCTGCAGTGCACCGGGTTATTACGGATGACGATTGGGATGCCCACCCAACAGCCCCCGAGTGGTTCCTGCATCCATTGGTCGGCGACATCATGGTTCGTGCGTCCTACGAGATCGCGCGATACTTATTGCAAGCCTCGATGAGAGAGCCCTCTAGCCCCACAGGCTTCGCTGCCGGATCGACGGTGGCCCGATACGAGAGATCACTGAGAGCCTGCACACGAGGCGCATTCTGGACAGACGACAGCCACATCGAGGCCTTCGATGAGTCATACATCGCCCCACTTCCCCGCGGCAACGGGCGCCCGCAACCCCGCCCAGCACGCACCGTCAACCTCACACACGCACATCGTCAGAAACCCGGGGTCCGCCCGACCGGCCCTAGGAGACCGCCTCGAGTTCGGTGACTGTCCGTGCCGAGTCTGATGGAGGCTCTCATTCCACGGAAGGATGAGAGTCATGGCAGCACCGAGGAAGTACCTCGAGGAGCTTCGGGAGCGGGCGATCAGGGGGGCGGTCGATCTGCGGCGTGACCCGGCGACCAGGATCGGCGCGCTCAGGCGCGTCGGCGATCAGCTGGGGATCCACGCTGAGACGTTGCGCAACTGGGTCTCCCGGTCCTAGGTCGACCAGGGCCACCGGCCCGCGACACCAGCGCGGAGGCGCAGCGCATCGCCGAACTCGAGCGTGAGGTCGCACCGAGGGACTGCGCGAAATCAGCAGAGCCAGGGACCACGCACCACTATCCCCGGCACCGGCCCGGATACCCGCCCGGCCTGCTGAACCGCGACTTCAAGACACCCGCTGTCAACGCCCGCCGAAACCTGCCCCCTGCTGCCGCACCTTTCGGCGACTGGGTCTACGCCGCGTTCGTCATCGACGTGCACTCCCGTCGAGCGGCAGGGCGGCTGGCAGGTAGCGCCTCCCAAGGGCCCCATTGACCAGCAGCAACTGGTGGAGCTGGCCTTGCTGAAGCATGGCGCAGGCCTGGCAGGATCCGTCGGAGGCGACGAGAGCGTCCGTTGAGTCTTGCGCGCCTGCGGTGCTGTCAGAAGACGCGCCCGGCAGCGGTGGGGGCGACGCCACCAGCGAGGTCCGCCAGGACGGTGGCACTGTGGAACCTCAGTGCTCGGCGGCCTGCTTCCGTGTCGCCTGCCTCGATGGACGCGAGGATGTCTCGATCCCATGCTCCCATGTCGGGATGGGCGGTGTGATGGACCACCAGAGCACGCAGACACATCCGAGTCTCGACCATCACGGTGTCGAACGCGTGCTTGAGGCGGGGGCTGCCTGTGGAGTAGACGAGCTCGCGGTGGAAGGTGAGGTCGAGCTCGTCAGCTGCCTCCCAGTCGCTGCTCGCGAGAAGCTCCTCGTAGTCGTCCAAGATGGCGGTGAGCTTCTCGATGACCTCAGGGTTGGGACGGGCGATGAGCCGATCGAGGGCCGGGCCCTCGACGCCCTCGCGCAGCAGGTAGATGTCGTCGACGTCGGCGATAGACAAGATGGGCACGAAGAGGCCGCGGTTGCGTTTGCTGCGCAGCAGCCCCTCCTGAGTGAGGCGCTTGAGCGCTTCACGCACCGGACCGCGGGAGGCCTTGAACGCTGCGGCGGTGGCGCTCTCAGTGATCTGCTCACCCGGTGCGCCCACCCGAGGCGACGACGCCGAGACCGCTCGGCACCACACAGCTGAGCCGCGCACGCCAGCGCCGTCGCGCGAGCTCTCGCTGCTGGCACGCCACCCACCTGCACCCCACCCCGCGCCCACCGAACAGCAGTAGGAACAAGAACATGCGCATCGGCGTCCCGAAGGAAGTCAAGAACCACGAGTACCGCGTCACCATGACCCCGATCGGCGTCCACGAACTCGTCTCGCACGGCCACGACGTCATCATCGAAGCCGGCGCCGGAGAGGGTTCCTCTATCAGCAACGAGGAGCACAAGGGCGCCGGCGCCCAGCTCGTCTCCGACCCCGAGAGCGCCTGGGGCACCCACGGTGAGGTCGACATGGTCGTCAAGGAGCCCATCGCCGAGGAGTACGCCCGGATGCGGGAAGGGCTGACGCTGTTCACCTACCTCCACCTCGCCGCCGACCGGCCCCTGACCGAGGAGCTCATCACCCGCAAGGTCACCGCCGTCGCCTACGAGACTGTCCAGCTGCCCTCCGGCAGCTTGCCATTGCTTTACCACATGTCCGAGGTCGCCGGCTGCCTCGCCCCGCAGGTCGGCGCCTACTCGCTCATGAAGGCCCAAGGCGGCCGCGGCGTGCTGCTCGGCGGCGTCGGTGGCGTGGCCAACGCCAAGGTCGTCATCATCGGCGCCGGCGTCTCGGGCCAGAACGCCGCCAACATCGCGCTGGGCATGGATGCCGACGTCACCCTGCTCGACACCGACCTCGAGAAGCTGCGGATGTCGTTCTGGCGCTACAACAACAAGGTGCACGGGCTGGCCTCCTCCAAGCTGGCCATCGAGCAGCACGTCACCGAGGCCGACATGGTCATCGGCGCGGTGCTGATCCCCGGCGCGGCCGCACCCAAACTCGTCACCAACGACCTCGTGTCGCGGATGAAGCCCGGCTCGGTACTCGTCGACATCGCCGTCGACCAGGGCGGCTGCTTCGAGGACACCCGGGCCACCACACACGCCGACCCGACCTACATGGTCCACGACTCGGTCTTCTACTGCGTGGCCAACATGCCCGGCGCCGTGCCGAACACGTCAACGTACGCCCTGACGAACGCGACCCTGCCGTACACCGTGGCCCTGGCCGACAAGGGCTGGCAGCAGGCGCTGCGCGACGACCAGTCCCTGGCACTCGGTCTCAGCACCCACGCCGGCCAAGTCACCAACACCCCAGTCGGCGTCGCGCACGACATCGCTGCCATCGACCCTTCCGCAGTCCTGGGCTGACCGCCTGACCTCTCCGGCCGGCCTCCCCAATTGGCTGGCCGAACGCAGCAACCCCTGAGACCCGGCGGGCAGAGACACGCGTCTCCCCCGCCGGGCTCGCTGCCGCCGGTCCTCCGCAACCTTCTCGGAGGGACCTCCCTTGTCCGCTCTCGCTCTCCCCGCCCAAGCACTCAGCAACCGATGCCAAGGCAAGCGCGGGGTCAGGTCTTCAACCCTGGTGGCCGCGTCCCACATCGAAGCCCGCGAGGCGCACGAGCTCATCCGCAGTCTCCGTGCAGCAGACCCGGTCGCACGTATCGAACCGACTGGTTCCCGCTCGGGTTCTCGATGCGTGGCGCCAGCAACTAGCCCCCGCAGCGTCGACGTTTGATGGCGGTGTGCGCGGCGTAGCGCTGCGGCCGCGCCCACCGAACCCCGGGGTCGGGGTCCGGCGGAGGTCTGGGAGGGCTGTCAGGGACCTCAGTGCGTACACCTCGGGCGCTTTCACCACCCGGCTCATCGACGCCGGCGTAGATCCCTCAATGCCACGGCCCCCCTCCCCACGAATCGCGTTGCCACCGCGGGGTGCGGTTCCCCTGAGTCCCGGCATAGCGCTCGCGTGTCCCTTTACCTAGCATCGACCACACAGTTCACATACCGGTCGGGAGCGCCGATGGAGACCAACGTCCGCACGCCGATGGACGTGTTCAACCTGCCTCAGCACCTCGTGGTGCCGCTGTTCCAGCGGCCCTACGTGTGGGACGAGACCGATCAGTGGCTTCCGCTGTGGGAAGACGTGCGCCGGATGGCTGAGTTGCGGCTCACCGACCCGTACACCTCGGCTACGCACTTCCTCGGGGCAGTGGTCCTGCAGGCCCAAGAGAACTCCACCGGCAACCTTCCCGCGCGCAACGTCATCGACGGCCAGCAGCGCCTCACCACCTTGCAGGTGTTGATGGATGCAGCCGGCGCGGTGCTCGACGAGCTCGGCCTCGACAACCTCTCGGGTCAGCTAGAGATCCTGACCCACAACCTCGACCTGTACGTCACCGGCGGCGGTACCCGGCTCAAGCTGCGCCACACCAATAAGGACCACGCTGCGTTCGACGAGGTCATGAACGCCGACCCGCCCATCAACTACACAGCCCTCAAGCACTCCGGGTCACTGCTGGCCCGGGCACACGAGTTCTTCAGCACTGCCGTCGAGGCGTGGGTCAACAACGCCAGCGATGACCTGCTGTCAGCGGCTCCCACGGACCGAGCGACCGCGTTGGTGCAGATCCTGACCCGCGGACTGCAGTTGGTCGTGATCGACCTGCAGGCCCAGGAGAACTCCCAGGAGATCTTCGAGACCCTCAACGCCCGCGGGACCCCGCTTACGGCTGCGGACCTGGTGAAGAACTTCGTCTTCCAGCGCCTCGAGGCCGAAGGCGTCGACACCCGCCGTGCCTACGTCGAGGACTGGCCCTTCGAGTCCGCGTTCTGGGAAAAGGACGTCAGCGTGGGCCGCTACAACGTCTCCCGCAGCTCCCTGTTCATCACCCAGTGGCTAATTTCTCGATCGGGTGAAGAGGTCGGACCTCGGGCGACGTTCACCCGGTTCAAGCACTACGCCGATCACCAGTCCAACCAGAAGATGAGCGACCTACTGGCGCTGATCAAGCAGCAGGCCGACCAGTACAAGGCCTGGACCGTGGCGGCCGAGGACCCTGACCGGGCCTTGTCGCGTCCGGAGATGGCTGTCTACCGGATGGGGGCCGCGGGCATCGAGTTGCTCAAGCCGGTCCTGCTCTGGCTCCACGACCCCGAGCTGGACATCCCCGCCCAGGTCGCTGATGAGGTGATCGCTGCGACCGAGAGCTGGATCATGCGCCGGCTGATGCTGCGCTTGACGTCCTCGGATCTCGGGCGTGTCATCGCCGACCTCATCCGCAGCAACCGCACCACCCCACCCGACCAGCTCGCTCAACGCGTGCGGGACTACCTGACCAACCTCACTGCCGCCTCGACCTACTGGCCAGGCGACGACGAGATCCGTACGTTGCTCGCCACCGAGAACGCCTACCGCCGCTTCCCCCGGGCACGGCTACGGATGCTCCTTGAGGCCGTCGAGGATCATCTTCGTGGCCGCTACGACTACCCGCCCGTTCCGCGCCGGGGCTATCACATCGAGCACGTCCTGCCACAGAAGTGGGAGACCCACTGGCCCGTCGACGGCGGCTTGGAGCCCGAGCTGGATCGGGCAGCGCACGTGCACCGACTTGGCAACCTCACGCTGCTCACCAAGGGCCTGAACTCATCCGCCTCCAACGGCGCCTGGCAGGGCAAGCGCGAGAAGGTCGCCAAGCACGACGTGTTCCTGCTGAACCGCACCTTCCACGACTCCGAGACCAGCACCTGGGACGAGTCACACATCGACCGGCGCTCACATCGGATGATCGACGAGTTGCTCGCGACCTGGCCGGTCCCGCCAGGCCATGTCGGCGAGGTCCGTGACTCACGCGCCACCGACCAGACCTGGATCGAGATCAAGCACTTGATCGCTGCGGGCCTGCTCGAGCCCGGCACCACCCTCCACCCGCGACCGGGTCATTGGGCAGCCACCCCGGCCGTGGTGTCGCGCGACGGCAGGCTCGAGGTCGCCGGAACTCTCTTCGACTCCCCCTCTGGCGCGGCCAAGCACGTCAAGGGCGGCATCGCCAACGGTTGGATCTTTTGGCGCTTCGACGACGGTCGCAACTTGGGCGATGTCCGAGCCGTCTACCGCGGCACCAAACCCGAGAACTCCCGGACAGGATTCGACTGGACCCCGATGCACGCCATCTTGGAGGCGCTGCCGACCGACAGATGGACCACCTACGGCGACCTCGCCGACGCCATCGGCACCGCCGCCCAGGCAGTGGGCAACCACCTGCCGACATGCCACCAGTGCGCCAACGCTCATCGCGTTCTCACCAGCGACGGGCGGGTCGCTGACTCCTTCCGATGGACCGACCCCGATGACGACCGCGACCCCGCACAGTTGTTGGTTGAAGACGGCATTCATGTCCGTGACGGCCGCGCCGAACCCGCCCGACGGCTCCGAGGAGACGACCTGTCCTCCCTGGTAGAAGCCAGCCCCTGACCCGTGTACCAACACCAGCGCGACCGAGTTCCGGGTCAGACAACAGCAACCGCACGTGGGGATCGAATGCGGCTACCCGACCTGCTTCACCGCGACCACCATGAGCATGCGGTCGAGGCTCTGCGCTGCTACTACGGCCTCGGGCACCATGGCGAGGCCGGGCACGGGACGTTCACCGGCGCCCGGTTCGACACCTGGGGCCACGGGCCGACGGCGACCCCTCGCCGAACAGGCTCACCGCCGACGACCTCGTCGCGGTGTCGATGCTCTCGGTCCATGTGCCGGCTGTGGCTGCGGTGAACTCCTGGACAGCCGAGCCGATGAGTTCGCCGCCATGCTTCGTGCGCTCGGCCCCGACGAGGACCTAGCGGTCCAGTTCCATCCATGGGACGTCAACTGGGCTGGGTCACGGCTCTGGGCTGGCCTGCTGGGGCTGGAGACGTCGGGCCGACAACGGCCAGCAAGTTGTACGCGCGCAAGCGCCCTCGGCTGCGGCCGATCTACGATTCGGTCGTGGCCCGCGTCATCGGCACCGAGCAGATCTGGGAGCCGCTGCGGGCCTATCTGCAGGATTGTCCGGACCTGCACGGAGACCTGATCAGCCTGCGCACAGACGCCGGGCTGCCCGATGCGGTCTCCCCGCTGCGCATCTTCGACGTCGTCGCGTGGATGGAGGGCAAGGGGTACACCCCATGTCGTTGGCCTTCTGTCCCGGTCGGGTCAGCCTGACCAGTTGATCGGGTCGCCTGTGATCAGGTCGTTGACGCGGCCGAAGGTGCGGGCCTCGCGGAAAGCCCGCTGAGAGGCACCACGGGACGCCGGGTGAGGGGCGGTCACGACATGGTGGCGTTCGGGATCGACAAGTCCACGGTGGAGTGCACGTTGAGCTTTGGCGCCCCAAAGAACGAAGACCATGGGCTCCGTGCGGTCGTTGAGACGGCGGATCACGGCGTCGGTGAAGGGCCGCCAGATGCGCAGGTGCCGGCCGGCCCCGTTCTTCCGGACGGTCAGACCGGCGTTGAGCAGCAGGACCCCCTGCGCAGCCCAGCCACTCAGGTCACCGTGTTCGGGAGGCTCGATGTTCTCGGCCCGCATGGCGATGTGAATGTTGCGCAGGGAGACCGGAAGCGGCACCCCCGATGGCACCGAGAACGACAGCCCCATTGCCTGCCCGGGGTTCGGGTAGGGGTCCTGACCCAGGATCACGACCCGGACCTTCGCAAAGGGCGTGAGGTCGAAGGCGGCGTAGACGGCCGACTCCTCGGGGTAGACCTCCCCTTCATGGGCACGCTCCTGCTCCACGAAGTGCTGGAGCTGGGCCCAGTAGGGCTCCGCTCGCTCCTCGGCCAGGACGTCAAACCACTGCCGCAGGGCATCAGAGCCGGTGTGCGGGTCCATCTGACTCCCCCTTCTTCGATGACCAGGCGCCGCCGCCTGCACATCATCTGAGGTCCCTGCGACTGCCGGCAGCCCCGGCTAGGCGCTGACAGGCTCCAGGACACGGATCGAACCGTCGTCTTGCGCGACGAAGAAGAGCTCGAGGTCACCGCGGTGACCAGCGGCCGGCAGCTCTCGATCGGCGAACTCGCGCAGGTAGGGAGTCCACCGCAGCAGCTCGCGAACCTCGCTCGGACGGTAGGGCCGGTCGACTCGCTTCTTGGGCATCTCGATCGACAGGGCCGACAGAGACCCGAGCATCGTCACTATCCGCTCTTCGAGTGCAGCCAGATCGGCGGTGTCCTTCGCCAGCTCACGGTTGAACCTCGAGAGCGAGAGGTTGCTGTCGTTTTGGGTGTGTTCGGCCGCCTGCAGGATGGCGACGCGCCGCTTCATGGTGATCGCGAAGACCGCCATCCTCAGCTTGGCCTCGAACTCTCCCCCCGGGGCCCGGAGGCCGGGGAACGCCTCCATCAGGGCGTCCGGGGTGGCGGTCCCTGCGAACCCGGCCAGGGTGCGCTCCCAGTCGTTGACCCTGCGTTCGGCGCGCGAGACGGCGGTGTCAATGCGGTTGACGGCCGCATCCAGGCCGAGCGAGTGGCCCAGTCGACCTTCGTCGGCAAGCAGTGCTGTGGCCTTCGTGATCGCCGGCACTGCACCACTGAGCTCGTCGCGCTCTTCGTCAAGCTCGACGGTCTTCAGCTGATTGAGAATGTCCTCGACCCGCCCGAGCGCGGCACGTCGCTCCTGTTCGGCGTAGATGCTCCCGGCGGTTGCTGCGAGCAGCAGCACCACGGGTGCTGCCGCAAGCACGGCCGCGCCAACGCCGGCGCCAGCTGCAACCGCGGCTCCACCGGCGGCGGCCCCACCTCCCGTTCCGGCCGCGACGGGAACGAAGCGGGCGTTGCCGACGATGCTCTTGCTTCCCCGGATGCCGGAATAGACACCACCACCCTTCGCCGTCATCTGGCGCGCGGCGCCCGCGGCCAGCTGTCCGGCCAGCTTGTCGGGAACGACCATCTTGTAGAGCACCTGCGTGGTGCCTGCGGTCACCTCGGCTGGCGCGGCTTGTCGTGTCGAGCCGACGATCTCGGCGAGCGACTTCGCCAGCGGCGACCCCGCCGCGACCAGGCGCCCCGTGCCGGGCACGTCCTGAGGACTCACGGCGTACCGTTCCAGTACGACCGGGGGGTCGTCGGAGAGGGCGCCCAGCGCCGCGCGGAGCCGTTCGAGCCGGTCACGGCTCAGCTCTTGCTCCCCGTCGTAGAGCCGCTGAAGAACTTCGTCGTCGGACCCACCCGACGACAAGGTCCAGATCGGCACCACCTGCTGGTCGCCCATGCGATCCACCCTCGTTGTTGTGTTCTGTGTTGAGCACACGGTACTGCTCGCTCGTCGGGCCGGGCTTGGCGCGATCCTCGTCGACAGTCCTCGCATTTCCTTGCGGCGTCCGGCCGACGATGGCTATCCCGAGGTTCCTCCCAACTACAGTCCTGATCCCCCGATCGAGGTTGCCCGTGACACCGCGCGCAAGGACAGCGCCCGGCGGGGTCAAATCTTCAACCCCTGGTGACCGCGTCCCACATCGAAGCCCGCGAGGCGCACGAGCTCATCCGCAGTCTCACCGATGTCGACTGGTGCGAGGGCGTCCAGCCGCGAGACGCACACCGCCGCGGCGTAGACGGCGGTCATAGTGACTCCGTCGATGTCTCGTAGTGCATAGCTCAACTGCTGTACCAGCGAGAAAGCCTTCGACGGTCCCGCCCCCATCAAGTCCAGGAGCGGCCCCGCTCCCGGGAGCAGGATCTGGTCGGCAGTCCGAGAGAGAGGCATCGCGTACCTATGCGCGTCCGTACCGCAGCCCGTTGTGTAGGCAAGGGTTCGCTGCCCGCCAGGGCCCACCTCGACCTCCGCCCAGCCGAGAAGGTGATGCGGAATCGGGTTGGTCATCAGTACCAGGGCCCATCCCAAGTGCACGGGGTCCAAGAGTCGCAGACCGCCCGCTATGGAGAGGAAGGAGGCGGCAGGGTGCCCGGGGGGAAACGTGTGGGTTGTCTTCATGGACCGGACGGTCCGGAGAAGCATGGGTCAGGCAATCGCAGCTTGCGGGCCGTCGGTGCAACTCAGATGAGCTTGTCTAACCTCTCGGTCTCAACCGCCTGCAGCCTCAGGAACTCCCCACGGCTCCGCTCCACCTCAGACAGCAGCTCAGCCTTGCGCTCCGCGATCTGGGCGACTGTCAACGTCGAGGGGTCCACCGGCACCACTGGAGGGGATGGGACGGCTCGCTGATGCCCCGTGTTGTCACGTGGCCGTTCGCTGATCACGCCCTTGTAGTGCTTCTCGAGGATGGCCTGGGAGTGACCGGCCATCTCGGCAGCAACCCCGGTGTTCCACCCCAAGACGAACAGCCAATCGGTCACAGCGGCAGCTCGCAGGCGCCGGAACGGCATGTCGGCGAGGTAGCGCTCGTTGGCGAACACGAGGTCGCGCACCGGCTTCCACCAGTTGTCGTTGAAGTTCGACAGCTCGAGCGGGACACCGTTGTGGGTGGTGAAGAAGTAGGCGTCAGCACCTGTCGCCGAGTCGACGTGGTCGCGGCGGTGCCGGCCAAGTACTTCGATGAACTCGGCCCGGTCGTGCTGATCGGGGCGCAGCACGCGCACTTCGCCTTCAGCGCGGTGCTTGAGGGACACCCTTTCGCGACGGCGGGGCTGGTCGTCGAACGCCGGTTGAACGATCTCGGCGTGGCGCAGCACGATCCGCGGATCGGCGGGTTCAAGGATCACCCAGCTGTCGCGGATGGCGATGAGCTCCTCGGGGCGGGTGCCCATGCGCCCTGCAACCCATACAGCTGCTGCGTACCGGTCCCCGTCGACGATTCGGACCTCATTGTTGCGGGCGCGCCACGAACGGGTGTACTCCCTCATTGTGGAGACAAGTTCACCTACCTGACTGCGGTCGGCAACCACGCGGCGGGTGTAGCTGGTTGATGCGGCCTGCGGAACCTCGTCCTTGACGTCGTCGGTCCACAGGTCATAGGCGATCCACTTCCTTTTGTAGGCATGGGTCAACAGCGCGCCGAGCTGCTGCGCGAACGCCTCGACCGTTCGGGCTGCGCACTCTTCAGGGGTCAGGTCCGGCATCGCGATGGCTGCCGCCGCCTCCTTGTCCCCTCTGCGAACAGCGGCGGCCACGTCGTTCTCCCACTTGGCCAGGCGGCGCTCGTTGACCGCCCGAACCCGCAGGTTCGTCGTGGTTCGGATGGCGATGAGGTGGAGCAGGTCGGCCTCGGTGATGGGCGCCTGCTCGTTGTCGAACACCCACGACGCCCCGGCCCCTAGGCCAAGAACGGCCAGGCGCGGGTCGCCAGGCTCGTAGCGGGCGTGCTCCAGGAAGAAGTTGAGCTGCGTCCTGTAGTTCGTGTGCGTGTTGCGCTGCTTCTTACCTCCCCCGCTCCTCTTTTTCCCGACGCGCTGGTGGTTCCTGAACATCTCGACGAGCCGTGGAGCGTCGAGCGGGCCCGGCGCGGCGCCAGCGCCGAGATCGGCCAGGGACACTCGCGGAAGTGCGGTGGCCGGCGTCTGGGCGACCGGGTCGCTGAGCGCGGATGTGACGGTCGGCAGGGCGGTGGGGGCGATCGGCTTTCCGGCAGTGTCGGCTGGCCAGTCGTGGTGGTAGGCGACCAGCAGGGTAGCCACGAAAGCGCGCAACTCGGTCAGGTCGGCGGCGGTGACAGCAGGAAAAGTCGGCCGCTTGGTCTTGCCGTCGAGTCGGTAGTGAACGCGTGCCTGAACGGCGTCCGCGGGCGGGGCGGCGGCGTCGGCGTGGCGCGCCAGCGTGACCTTCTTCGGACCGAGCCACTCCACGCTCAAGGACGCCGACCACCGCTTACCCGCTGCGGCACGCCGGCGAGGAGACGCGGCCTGAGTAGGTGCCGGGTCGAGGGGTGAGTTCGCAGTCATGGAGGGGAACCGTTAGCTGTGAACCCAGTCGTGCAATCAACGCACGACAAGAATCCTGGCCAGTTCACCGGAGCAGGGGCGAGGGCGGTCTCGACGAGAGTTGGGAAGGGTGCGTGCACTGTGTGTGTCGCGCAGGGTCCCTGCGGACGGCGAGCCCTACTTGGGTGACATCGGTGCAGGTCACAGCCTCGGAGTGACCGGCACACGCAGGCGGGACCGTGTGAGTGGGACTCAGAAGCCCCACGGCGGACAGCCGGCGGCGGCATCGGGGTGCACCCTGCCTGACGTCGCCTATCCCCCGTCTTCTCTCCTCGCATGTGTCCTGTTATAACATGGCACCATGGCTACTGGACGCCAGTCACTGCTTCGGTGCGGCACCGGCCTGGTTCTGCGCCTCCCATGCGGCGGGAACCTGCTGCCCTACGCTGGGGCCGTGCCGCGGCGAAGTCAGCTCTACTTGACGCCTGCGGCGTGGCTGGCGCCACAGGGTGTCTGGCCTGACGGGCCGTGGTCCGAGGACGCCCCGCCTGCAGTGGCATACGCAGCCCACTGGGCACACAGCCTTCGGCAGGCCCTCGACGGAGTGAACAAGTCCGCGTTGTGTTCAGCAGTCGGCATCAAGCGCGACACGCTCTACGAGATCCTCAACGGTGCGACTTGGGCCGACACCATCACCCTCGCGAAGCTCGAGGTCGAACTCGGCGTAACACTATGGCCGACACGTCCTCCCGCCCGACGCCCCTAGTGGTTGGGGGACCGAACCCCACGTGTCCGCGCCGGCCGCGCGGGTTGGCTGCGCCACCGCCGCTCCAGACTTGCGGCTGGCGGGTCTCGACCGCACCCGCCTACCGTCGGTGGTGAGGGGGGTGCTGCGACGTCGGCGCTTCCGCGGCATCTAGTGCTGCGCCGCGACTAGCATCAGACGATGAGTGCGCGCTCGGACTTGATGGACCGCCTGGTGACAAGAAGTAGCGGCGTCGTCTCGGAGGCAACGATCCAGTCCGATGTCCGGATGCTGCTCCTCGACCCAGACCTCGGGCTCACCGACGTCAACCTCGAAACCCAGGTCGGCGCAACACACCGACGCATCGACGTCGAGGTCGGCTGCACGGTCATCGAGGTCAAGAGAACCCTCGCCACCCCGTCAGCGCTCCAAGCAGCCACCACACAACTCGCCGACTACGTCACGACACGCACCCAGGAGATGGGCCAGCGCTACATCGGCATCCTCACCGACGGCCTCTCGTGGATCGCGTTCCACGAAGTTGAGGGCCACCTCCACGAAGCAACCCGTCACAGCGCCGACGCCGGCGAAGCAGGTGCCACGGCGCTGCTGGGGTGGCTCGAAGGGGTCCTGGCTACCAAGACCGCCGTCCGGCCCACCCCCGGCGAAATCGAGGACCGTCTCGGGGCCGGCAGCTCCTCGCACGCTCTGGACCACGCCACCTTGGCGGCGCTGTACGCCGAGCACCGCAACCAGCCCACCGTGCAACTCAAGCGGGCACTGTGGGCCGACCTGCTGCGCTCGGCCCTCGGGACACAGTTCACCGACAGTGACGAGCTGTTCCTCGACCACACGCTGTTGGTGAACTCAGCCGAGATCATTGCCCACCTAGTCGTGGGACTCGACGCCACCGAGCTAAGCGCCGAGGTGCTCCTCACCGGGGAAAAGTTCACCGAGGCAGGGCTTCGTGGTGTGGTCGACCGCGACTTCTTCGACTGGGTCCTCGAGGTTCCCGGCGGAGATGGCTTCATCACGGCGTTGGCGCGCCGACTGGCCAGGTTCGACTGGTCCGCGGTCGAGCACGACGTACTCAAAGTGCTCTACGAGTCCGTCATCCGCCCCGAGGTGCGCAAGGCGCTCGGCGAGTACTACACCCCCGACTGGCTGGCGAACAGGGTCGTCGCCGAGGTCGTCACCGACCCCCTCAACCAACGGGTCGTGGACCCCTCGTGTGGGTCGGGAACGTTCGTCTTCTTCGCGGTCCGTCGGTTCTTCGACGCCGCCGCCGAACAGGGGATGCCGTTGGCGGAGGCGATGAGCTTGGTGTCGTCTCGTGTCATCGGGATCGACCTGCACCCGGTCGCCGTCGCGTTGGCCCGGGTCACGTACCTGCTGGCCCTGGGTAGAGAACGGTTGACCTCTCCGGAGCGTGGTTCGTTGTCGGTGCCGGTCTACCTAGGTGACTCCCTCGGCTGGGACCAGGACGACGACATCCTCTCGGTCGACATGCTCATCGTGCCCACCGATGTCGGCGACCAGTTCTTCTCCCACCCGCTCCGGTTCCCCTCCCATCTCCTCGAGGACTCGGGCCGCTTCGACGACCTCGTCGAGACCCTCGTAGCGGAGTCCGGGCGGGCAGCCCACACCAAGACGGTGACGTTGTCGAGGGGGACGGTCCGCCGGCTCGGTCTGGCTGAGGCCGACCTGGTCGTGCTGAACGAGAACTTCGTGCGCCTCAAGCAGCTGCACGAGGACAACCGCGACCACATCTGGTCCTACTACATCCGCAACGTCGCCCGGCCCGCGTGGCTGAGCCGTGAGGAGAACCGGGTCGACGTCCTGACCGGGAACCCGCCGTGGCTGTCGTACCGGCACATGACGAAGGACATGCAGAAGAAGTTCAAGTCGATGGCGAAGACCCGTGAGTTCTGGGGTCGGGAGAACACCGCCACTCACCAGGACCTCGCCGGGTTGTTCGTCGCACGCGCAGTGGAGCGGTATCTCAAGACCGGTGGGCGCCTGGCGTTCGTGGTCCCGAACTCGGTGATCGACCGCGACTACTGGGCCGGGTTCCGCAACGGTGAGTTCGACGGCGCACGGGTCCGGTTCACGATCCCGTGGGACCTGCGCCGCGTGCGCCCGCACATGTTCCCCCGCGGTTCAGCGGTCATCTTCGGCGAACGGGCGCTGAAGGCTCGCACCATGCCAACTGAGGCGGTGGTGTGGCGCGGGCGCGCCCCACGCCGCCACGCGGCTCTCGAGGTCGCCTCTGGCCTCGAACAGAGCTTGGAGGCGTTGACGATCGGTAGCGCCGACGACGAGCTGTCCCCTTACCACTCCCGCTTCTCCCAGGGCGCAACGCTGGTTCCGCGGCTGCTCTGCCGTGTCGAACCTGGCACTACGAGTGCCCTCGGTGTCCCCGCGGGGATGGTCGCGGTGCAGTCGGCACGGTCTGCGTCGGAAAAGGCGCCGTGGAAGACCCTGTCGCCTCTGACCGGGACGGTCGAGCAGCAGTTCGTGCGGGCCACCTACCTCGGCGAGCACGTCGTCCCGTTCCGGACTCTCACCCCCGACACCTTCGTCGTCCCCATCGACGATGAGGGCACCCTGTTGCACGGCGAGGACCCCGCTATCGACTCCTACCCCGGGGTCGCTGCCTGGATGAGAACCGCTGAGGACCTGTGGAACGAGCACAGCGCCGGCACCATGACTCTGGCGGAACGCTTCGACTACATGCGGACGCTGACGCAGCAGGCGCCCGCGGCGCCGCTGCGTGTGACCTACTCGAAGTCCGGCATGCACGTCGCGGCCGCACTGGTGAAGGACCCTGAAGCGGTCATCGACCACGCGCTGTACTGGGGTGCAGTGTCGTCGGAGTTGGAGGGTCACTACCTCGTCGGTGTCCTCAACAGCCCATCCCTGACGGACCTGGTTCGACCGCTGATGTCGTACGGCAAAGATGAACGGCACATCGACAAGGCGGTGTGGAAGCTACCCATCCCGCTGTTCGACCGCGACAACGACCTGCATCTCGACCTTGCAGCGACTTCGGCGCAGATGGCCGCCGAGCTTGCCGAGCGCGAACTGGTCTCTGAGTACTTCGTCACCGTCCGCCAAGACTTCCGCAAGTGGGTGGAGGGTTCAGCTCTGGGGCGCCGCCTGGACGACCTGGTCCGCGCGCTCCTCGGAGAACCGCCACGCACAGACGCCGACCGAGACGCAGCCCCGGCACCAATCGAGGCAGGCACGCTTCTCCGCCTCACCTCCGCACCACTCGGGCTCGAGCCGGCCGATGTCGAGATCGACCTCGACATCGAGTACGACGACGAGCGCCGCGTCTACCTGTGGGGCTTCCTCGTCAGCGACCCCGAGCAACTCGGCGACGACCCGGAGAACAGCCGGTACGTGCACGTAGGCAGCGGCCTCGACGACGTCGACGAGCGTGCGCTCGCCGATGAGTTCCTCCAAGAGATCAAGCCCATCCTCGAAGCCGCCGCCACGGCAGGGCGCAGCATCCGTGTCTTCCACTACGGCGCCGTCGAAGTGCAGTTCATGCAGCAACTCCTCGGTGGACGGGCGGATGAGGTGGTCGCGGTCGCGACCGACCTCCTTGCGGTGGTGCGCGATCACTTCTTCTCCGCGGCGGGGTACGGGTTGAAGAAGGTGGCCCCGCTGGCGGGGGCCAGGTGGCGCGTCGCCGGTCTGGACGGGGCCGCGGCGCACCAGTGGGTTGCCAAGGCGCGAGCCGGTGACGACTCGGCCTGGGCTGACCTAGTGGCCTACAACGAGGACGATGTGCGCGCCACCCGCGCACTACGCACCATGCTTCGTTCAGGCAACGCCCCTGGCGGCGCACGGGACTGCTGCACGAGTAGGTGACAGGTTGGGTCACGCAGCCTGAGTGGCTGGCATGCCCCCCCGTGCTGGCGATTAGGCGCCGAACGTGGCAACTTCGTCTGGGTCTGTTGCGGCTACCCG
The DNA here is from genome assembly GCF_040012395.1 of Nocardioides sp. 31GB23. Taxonomy (NCBI): domain Bacteria; kingdom Bacillati; phylum Actinomycetota; class Actinomycetes; order Propionibacteriales; family Nocardioidaceae; genus Nocardioides; species Nocardioides sp. 31GB23. Next base: position 18,085 of record NZ_JBDYKJ010000044.1, read on the forward strand.
AACGTCCCGGACTATCTACGGGCGTGCCTGATACACACGCCGGCTCGGCAGCCCACGCCATCCCCATCCTGTTTCGCTGTGACGAACTCGCAGACCTACTCGACAACATCTCGCAAGGGACGTTGGGTTCTGAGAAGCCTCCGACGTCAGTCGTGTTTCGACCGGCCGACGACGTCTAGATGTGCTGGGGCTTCCAGCTGCTGCGTGCCGACCGGGACCGCAGTTCGGCAGCGGCGCGGGAGCGGTGGGCGGCGAGGGCGGCCGGCTTCGGCTTCGACTCGTTGGCGGCTACCTGGCTGAGCGCCGAGCTGCGGGTGCGGGTCGAGCTAGGCTGCGGGGGTTCGACCGCGGCACGCCTGCTGCACGTGGTCGAGTAGGTCTCGGAGGTGCGGTTGGCGCGTAGCCAGGTCCCCGAAGGAAAAGTTGTCCGCGAGTTCCACGCCTGGTTGCTGAGCGAGGAGGTGGTGGGCTTCCTGACGAGGGTGACTCTCTCGTCCTTCCGGGAATGCGCGACATGTCAGGGCCTCCGTGACAGCCGCGAGGCGACTTTGCTGCCCCGCTCAACGCCGGAGGCCGACGAGGCGGCGTGAACGAGTTTTCGGCTGCGTCCCGCCTCCTCAAGGTGGGCTGGTTGCTGTTCGACCAGCGAAGCACCACCGAGGAGGCGACAGGTTGCAGCAGGTATAGCAGCGTCAAGCACGTATAGCACCGTCGAGCATCGGGTGCGGCCGCGGTGCGGTGGCTCCGTCCTCGGTCTAGCGTCATCACAGCAACTGCTCCCAGCGAGCCGAAGAGGCCGCCGCGGAAGCGGCCGCGCGGAACGACGGCGAAAGCGCGAATGTCGAGGAGTCCCGCGATGTCCCTGTGCCTGGGTCGAGCGCGCCACGGGCACGTCTGCTCGTCGGACGTCTGCGGCCCCTTCACAGGCTGGCCCGCCACCGCTCCTGACGACCACACACCGTCGCAGGACCACCAGCATCAGGTCGCGGCTCACAGCAGATCGCGGTCGCGGGCAGCGCGTACCATCTGGGAACCCGACCCTTGGAGGGTTCGGTGGCAGCCGCGATGCGGTCGTGGGACCACCCCTGGGCTCGCAGCTGTGCGATGGCATGCAGACGGGGCAACGCGATCGTCTCCCGTGCTTCGTCAAGCGCTGCGTAGGTGTCTCCGACGGCCGCGATGGTCTCCAGGCGTGCCCCTTCGGCGGTTCCTCTACTCACGCGGGTGCCGCGAGAGAAAGGACAACGCGGCGAGCCGAGGCTGACCTGGCGTTCGTCTCCCGGCCACTCATCGATCGCGAGGTCGGCGCGGACCGTAGCCGGCACACGTCGGCGGCTCTGGCGGCGGGGTGCGGGGCTACGGGTGTGCCGCGAGTACTTCCCGGGCCCCGCCGCCATCCACAACAACTGCCCCTGTGCGCTGGCGGTGTCCGTGGCGGAGACCCTTGAGTTGTCAGTTCGAGCACTCTCGGTAGCCATCCGGCCACCATCCATCGTTGCTCTTCGTCACGTCGAACACTCGGAAGAGGGAGCCGTCGGCTCGAAGTCCGAGCACCGTCGTTCCCTTCGCTGTCTGGTGCGCCACCAGCGTCAGCGAACCCGCACACGGTGCAACTGCAGCTTCGGGCGTGGGACGCCCGGGGCCGGGGACGTCCCATGCCGCATAGGTCTGCTCGGACTCTTCGCAAGGCAGCGACGTGGCCGTGATGCTTGCGGGTGTCGAGGCATCCGTCGCCTTCACGGCCGGCTCGGCATCTTCCCCGCAGCCGACTGCGAAAAGCATCAACGTGGCGGTCATTCCTGCCTGCACGAGCCGCACGCGGCCTCCTTCACCCGGTGTTGTTGACTCGGACGTCTGGCAACGTCGTCCGGTTCCAGCTCGCAGAGGCATGAGCAGCGACGGAGAGGGTGGCTACCGTGGCGCAATGACAAAAACCCAGAAGCTTCGGAACCTTGCGGAAGGGCTCATGGCCGGTCTCGTCGAGTGCGGGTACCGCGGTCCATGGCGTTGGGCGCACCACCAGTGGGAGGGGCCGTTCTACCGGGCGTGGGACCGGTGGGAACCGCACACTCGGCCCGAGTTCCCGCCGCTCGAACTCGGTGGCAGCTCGAGCGGGCGGTCCAGTCAGGCTCGTGTGGTGCTGTGGCAGTTGAAGAGCACGTCGCCGTTCCACGCCTACGAGTCGCAGCCTTTGACGGACCAGCCCCGAGGGATGGAGCCGCGTGAGTACCTCGAGGAGTGCTGCGATGGCGCAACGGCTGACGAGTGGGTTGAGCTCGCAAAGGCGTTCCTGGCAGAGATGGACGCACTGGGCCAGCGCGTCCAGACGCGCTGACCAGCCCAGCGCTGTCCGTGCCCTCTTGCATCATGGGGTCATGTGCGACGACTCACCCGCGGACGAGCTGCAGGCTCTACGCAGAGACCTGTCTGTTGCGCGGGCTTAGGCATGGGCGGAGTACCACCGAACGTGGGACTACAGCTGGTTCCCCGCCGAGTGGCGACCGCTGGACGACGGCACATGGAATGTGCCTGAGTAGCTGGCTACATCGGTCGAGCCGGGCCGCCAGCCCTGGTTCGTCGAACCCGAGCCGCCGGCACCCGGGGCACCGAGGTAGCTGAGGCAGCATCTGGTCGACTTTGAGGGACGACCGCGCCCTCGTAGCCCTCCAGCAGCAGGGTGGTCAACGCGGCCCAGGTCGCCCGAGACGCCCACCTCTTTCCGAGGCAGTGGTCGGACCAGGTCTTCACGGAGAACCCGTACTGCACCGACACCCGCCGTGCCGTCGACCGCTCAGCACGTCGGTACACCGCCAGCGCAGCCTCGTGCTGCGCGCGGGCTACGGCGACCAAGGTCGGGTCGACGTCATCGCGCCAGCCGACTTCTTCGCTGCGACCGAAAGCCGCTGGGGGCAGAGCAAGGTCTCGCGGGGATGGGGTGGGGGTCACTCACCCCGTGGTGCCTGACGTCCGTGTGGATGCAGACGGGACGAGAGTTCCGCGCCCTTGGACGCGGAACTTGCCGCCATGGCTGGCGGTGAGGCCCCCACTGGTTGATGATCCGAACTCCTGTTCTATTCACAGTGGAGGTGCCTAATGGCCGCAGACGACAGCGACGAGCAGCAGACCCGCGACGCGAATGTGGACGACGAGAACGTCACCACCACCGCCGAGCAGGCCCCGGGAGACCGGTCCGAGAGCTCGCCGGACGACGGAGCGGACGACGGCGGGGACGCCGAGGGCGGCGAGGCGGTTGGAGACGCCTCCGCCGAGGAGGTCGAGGAGTCGACGACGAGCTACGAGCGGCTGCCTGGCGGTGGGCACCGAGTCATCCGCCGAACGGTGCGACGCAGGGTCAGCACCAGCGTTGAGGACGTCGACGAGTACACCATCGAGGACCTGCCCCCGGACGCCTACCGGGCGCCAGCGACCCAGAGTCACCCGAGGCCGGTCGGCTGACAGTCCCGCGGGGAGCGACTGGCAGATCAGAGAGGGCAGGTAGTGGGCAGCATGAGCGCGGCGGATACGAGAGCGAGCGGGTGGCGCGAGCGGCACCCCGACCGGTGGGCGAACGAGCGGCGCGCACTGGATGCGACCGGGTGGCGCTACCGCGTCCGGGATGAGAACGGCAGCGTCTGGGTCGAGCTCTCCTACCCGCTACCTGCCCAGGAGCGTGAAGAGGGCGGGACGGGTGGCGCCGAGGAGACCCTTTCGTTCGCGTCGTTGACCGTTCGCTTCCCGCAGACCTACCCGCACTTCCCCGCCGAGGTCTACGACCCCGACAACACCACCGGGGCGACTCGGCATCGCGACCCCGTCACCGGGCTGCTGTGCCTCGCGCACCAGCGCGATCACCACCCCGAGAGGCTGCTCGTCGACGTGATGACCCAACAGTTGCCGAAGCTGCTGGCCACCGAACGCCCCGGCGCCAACCACGCTGCTCTCGAGGACGCAGCAGTCGGGTACGGACTCAACGCAGACCAACATCCAGCCACCGTGGTCGTCCCCGACGTGCCGATCCCAGCCCACCTGGACGCCGGGGCAGTCGAGGTCCGCTACCCGCACGAACTCCTGCGCCAGGGCCGAGTCGCCGCCGGCGTCGTCACTCACATCTGGGGCGAGAACTTCGACGCCCCGCACACCAGCGCCAGCATCCGCACCGACTTCCCCGTCGTCGAGGTAGGCCGTTGGATGCGAGATCCCGACTACCAGCTCGGACAGTCCGCCGGCGAGGTGTGGCAGCGCATCCAGGACCAACTGCCGCCCCTCGAGGTCACTCACGAGAGACACGAGGGGCGCCCGGAGGGACGCGAGGACACTCGGGCCTTCGAGACGATCGGGCTCCTCGTCCCGGCCACCGAAACGACCTATCGCACCCTCGGGGACTCCTGGGTCTTCCTGCGCCGCTTCACGCTCACTTTGGAACCTGGCAGCGACCCCACGGAGGTCCGCTGGCTCGCCAACGCCGCCCACCTCAACACCGACGCAGTCCGACAGCGGACACCCGTGGCGGCCAGCCTGGCTGACAGGGTGGTGGTCGTGGTCGGCTGCGGCGCCATCGGCCACCAGATCGCGATCGACCTGGCCCGCACCGGCGTCGGCACTCTTGTCCTCATCGACGGTGACACCGTCGACCCCACCACAGCCAGCCGTCAACACGCCCCACTCCTAGGCGCCGGGCACCCGAAGGCCTCAGAGCTCGCGCTGACCATCACCGGAAGCAACCCCGCCTGCGACGTACGCACCTGGCCGCTACGGGTCCAGAGCCTGTGGGAGCACCACAGCGAAGACCTCCGTGACACCGCCCTGGTCACCCGGGCCGCGATCTCCGGCGCCGACCTCATCATCGACGCCACCGCCGACCCGAACGTCACCTCGTTCCTCGGGGCCATTCGGTACAACCATGGACTCCCCTTCCTGGCCGTCGCCGGCACCGCCGGCATCTGGGGCGGATGGGTCGCCAGCTTCAACCCTGCGCGCGGAACTGGATGCGTGGAGTGCCTCGCCCACCACCGCAGCGACCCCGCCAGCCCCGTCCCAGTGCCCCCGGCCGACCCAGCCGGCTGGGTGAACCCGCCCCGCTGCTCAGAGCCGACATTTACTGGCACCAACCCGGACGTCGCCACGATCGCGCACCACGCCTCCCGCGTCGCGTTGCACGACCTCACCGGCACGACCCTGGGCGGCGACTACTACGTCGCTTCGCTGCGGACGTCAGACGGCACTCCGCAACCGGCGTGCTGGAGCCGCAGCTCCCTGCCACCCCATCGAGAATGTCGATGCAGCGGCCGCGACACGGTTGAGGTCAGCGAACAGCTCGCGCTCGCACTCACCTGGTGACCAGGCGGCACGTCGCGAGCCCTGCTGGGCGCTCGGCGACTCAAGGGGTGCGCTGGTGCGAGACAGGGCGCTCTGCCTGCGCTCGCTGCGATGATGCGCAGGGGAGGCGCTCGTCTCCCCGTGACCGTTGAGGAGCTCGCCTTGGCCATCCCGTACCCCTCCGACCGGGCCACCAGTTGGTCGGGAGCCGGACAGGACCGCGACCACCGCAACGGGCTGGCGACCCAGGTCATCCTCGACTCCATCGACGAACGGCCTACCTGGTTCGTCCTGCTCGACCGGATCGCGGACCGGCTACGCCTGGACCTGAACAACCCCTCTGAGAAGCCGAAGGTCGCCGACGCGCTGCTGACCGCCGAGATGGACCTGGAGTGGACCGGTGAGGTCATCTACCGCCCGGACGGGGTCTTCGAGCGGTTCCCCACCACCGGCGGCCCGCCGGCCGTCGAGGAAGGTGGGCTCCGAGCGGTCGCCGACGACGTGCTGCGGCTTGGTTGGCCCAACCCTGGACACAAGCGCAGCCGCACCATCTGGGAGTGCTTCGTTGAACTCGGCGGCCGCTACCGGCACTGCGACGTGTACTGGGCGATGCACAAGCACCTGAAGGGCCACAAGCTCCGCGTGGTCCGCGCCAACTGGATGCTCCAGGACGACCTCCCAGCGATGCTGGCCGACCCCGGCCTCACCCCAGAAGAGCGCGTCGACCTCGAGCGAGAGCTCGAAGCTGACCTGGTCGCCCGCTACGTGAATTGGCTCGGACGGGGAGTGCGCAAGAAGCGGTTCAACAACGGTCGCGAGGCGGACCTGTACGACCAGGAGCGCGGCCTGGTCATCGAGGCGAAGGTGTACCACCTCGACGATGTTGTCGTGGCCCACGCGATGGGTCAGGCGATGTACTACCGCATCCTGGACGACCTGCCGCTCGACACGAAGGTCGCCGTTCTCGTCCCTGGCCGTCCCCGAGACGACGTGCTCCGCCTGCTCGGGCACTACGACGTCGGACTCATCTACCCCGACGGCGACTCCTTCATCGAGGACATCAGACCCTGACGGGACTCGCGCCCACCAGACTGTTCCCGCCCCCGCATCCGGCAGCGCGCCCCCCTCGGCGTTTTCGGTCTGATAGCGAGGCGCACGGATCGCGGCACATCCGGACGCTTGCGGAAGTCCGACTAGACCTCGGTCCCGACAGATCGCTCAGTCCTACGCCGCCCGGGCGATGCCCAGCGCGCGGCGCAGTTGGTGCTGGTCGAGGGGCTGGCCGAAGACCGCAGAGTCGGCTTCGAGCATGTCGCTCTCCTCGAGGGTGCCGAACGGAGCGGGGTCGAACCCGAGGTCGTCGACGAGCTCGGCCACCGTGTCGACTGCTCCGGGGTCATCGCCCGCGATGGCGAGGGAGACGCGGTCGGGGGCTCCGGTAGGTCGGGGTAGTTCTTCGAGTTGGTGGTTGCTCATCCGAAGTCCCCTCGCGTGGTTGTAAGGAGGGGGTGGGGAGGAGACGCCTCATCCGTAGGGGTCAGACCCAACTGCGCATGGTGGTCTCGAGGGTCTCGGTGGGGTGTCCGATGAGCCGTGCGAGGTCGCCCGAGGTAGGGGCCATGGCGCCGTCGCGAATGTTGGCGTTGAGGGTGACGATGAAGGCGGCGGTGCCTTCGTCGAGGCCGAAGGCGAGGAGTTCCTCGCGCTCCTGCTCGGCCGTGAGCGCCTCGTAGCGCACCGGGGTGCCAAGCACGTCTGCCGCGGTGGCGGCGAACTCGTCGAAGGACCAGGCGGTGTCGCCGGACAGCTCGTAGGCCTTGCCTTCGTGACCGGGGGTGCTCAGCACGACGGCTGCCGCCTCGGCGAAGTCCATGCGGGGAGCGGTGGCGATACGGCCGTCGGAGATGCTGTTGCGGATGACACCTCGTTCGCGGGCGCCGGCGAAGTCCTGTTGGTGGTTCTCGGTGTACCAGCCGTTGCGCAGGAAGGTCACGGGGCTGCCTGAGGCGGTCACGAGCTCCTCGGTCGCCTTATGGTCGGCGGCGAGCTCGAGGATGGTCGTCGGCGCTTCCAGGCCCGAGGTGTACACGAGGTGTGGGACGCCGGCCTGGCGGGCGGCGTCGATGGCGCGGCCGTGTTGGGCCACGCGGTCTCCGGGGCCGAAGGAGACCAGGAGGAGTTTGTCGACGCCGGCAAGGGTCTTGGCGGTGGCTTCGATGTCGTCGAGGTTGAGGATGGCGGTGCGGAGCCCGCGGTCGGCGTAGACCTGGAGGCGATCGGTGTTGCGTCCGAGGGCGAGGATGTCGCCGGCGGGGGTGCCGCGCTCGAGGAGGGCGTCGATGGTGTGGGCGCCGAGCTTTCCGGTGGCGCCGATTATGGCGTTGCTCATGAAGGGTTCCTCTGGTGGGGTCAGTTGCTGATGGCGGGTGCGCGACGGATGTAGGTGGTGTCGTCGACCTGGGCGGCGGTGAACGTGGCGATGTCGGAGCGGGAGATGGCGAAACCGAGCTTGTCTGTGCCGAAGAACCCGACGCGGAGCCCGGAGCCGCCGGGGCTGCTCGTCTTGGGGGTGTCCTTCGGGGCGATGAACCGGACGATGGTCCAGTCGAGGTCGGATGCCATCACGGGGCCGGTCATGCCGTGGATCTCGTCGTAGGCGCGGCGCATGAAGGTGCGCGGCATGAACCCGATGAGGCGGGTGACAGCCGTGGGCTTCTCCTGCGGGTCGAGGACCGCGGGGGTGGCGTGGCCGATGTAGCGGGTCACGCCGTGGCGCTTCATCGCATCCAGGATGTGGCGGGTGCCCTCGACGAGCGGCAGCCCGGTGGCCTTGCGGTCCATGCTCGGGCCCAAGGCGCTGACGACGGCGTCGGCACCGGCGACGGCGGTGTCGATGGCGTCTGCGTCCGACATCTCACCGATGACGACGCGGACCCGGTCGCCCCAGCTGCTGGGGACCTTGGCGGCGTTGCGGGCGTAGGCGGTGACGGTGTGGCCGCGGTTGAGGAGCTCGGCGACAGTGAGGGATCCGATGGCACCGGTGGCGCCGAAGACGGTGACGTTCATGCGGGTGGTTCTCCTGACGGAGTCAGAGGGACGGCTTGGAGGCAGGCTCGCGCTCAGGGGGCGTGAGGGGAGGCGTGGGGCAGCGTCAGCGGGTGATGAGGACCTTGCCGAGGGTGCCGTCGGCGAAGAGCGCGAACGCCTCCTGGGTGCGGTCGAGCGGAACGCTGGCCTCGACGTTGACGCGCAGGTTGCCCTGGGCGACGTGGTCGAGCAGGGCGGCGAGCTTGTCGGCGGTCGCGGCGGCCATGATGGGGGCGAGCGTGACGTCGTCGCGGCCGAGCTGCTCGGCGGTGGCGCCGAGGGTGGTGGCCACGGCGCCGCCGGCGCGGAGGGTCTGGCCGATGGTGGCGGCGTCGCCGGCGGAGTGCAGGGCCTTGTCGACGCCTTCGGGGGCGTGCTCGCGAACCGCGACTGCGACGCCGCCCGACCAGTCCACGGTGTGCGTGGCGCCGAGGCTGCGGACGTACTCGTCCTCGGTGCCGGGTCGGGCGGTGGCGATGACAGTGGCGCCGGCGGCGCGGGCGAGCTGGAGGGCGATGGAGCCGACGCCGCCGGTGGCGCCGGAGACGAGGACGACGTCGCCGGGCTGCACGTCGAGCGCTGCGACAGCGTCGTGGGCGGCGATGCCGGCCAGGCCGATGACGGCGGCGTCGGTGACGCCCACGCCTTCTGGGACCTTGGTGACGGCGTCGGCGGTGACGGCGACGTGGTCGGCGAACGCGCCGGTGCGGGGGCCGAGGTACATGCCGGGGATGACGCCGGCGACCCGGTCGCCGACCGCCATGGTCTCGACACCGTCGCCGACGGCGGACACGGTGCCGACGAAGTCGCGGCCCAGGACGACGGGGAACTCGTGGGGCAGCATGTCGAAGACGTAGCCCGCGGCCACGGAGAGGTCGAAGCCGTTGACCGAGGCAGCCTCGACGTCGACGAGGACCTCACCGGCGCCCACGTCGGGGTTGGGCAGGTCGGACGGGGCGGGCTGGGTGTCGCGGGCGGTGAGGGCATAGGCCTTCATGGGGTTCCTCCTGGTTTGTGGATGCTGGCGGGGTGCTGCTCGGATGGTTGCGTGGGGCTGGCCTGGTCAGGCGGTGACGATGCGGAGCACGAGCACTGCGATGGACAGCGCGAGCGGGACCAGCGGCATGGCGACGCCCCTGGTGTCGCGCACGCGCAGGTGGCCGATGACGGCACCGACGAAGTAGGCGGTCAGGCCGCCGGCGGCGGCGATGCCGAGAGGGGCGTTCCACAGGCCGGCGACGATGCCGACGGCGCCGGCGATCTCGAGGGCGGCGAGGACCGGCAGAGCGGTCATCGGGACGCCGACAGTGCCGTGGATGGTGGTGACGACCTGCTCGTTCTTGCGGAGCTTCATGACGCCGGAGTTCACGGCGATGAGGGCGAGCAGAGCGGTGACGATGACAAGGGCGATGAACACGGGTTCTCCTGGTGGTGACGTGCGGGTGGGGTCGAGGGGGCTAGCGCCAGTGCCTACTGGCCGAGCTCCTTGCGGACCTGCGGGAGGACCTCGGTGCCAAGGAGCTCGATGCTCTTGAGGTAGTCGGCGTGCGGCATGCCGCCGACGTCCATCTGCAGGATCTGGCGGTCGTGACCGAGGAGCTGGTGCAGGTGAAGGATGCGGTCGGCGACCTCGTTGGGGCTGCCAGCGAAGACCATCCCGCCGGGCTGCATCGCGGCCTCGCGACCCAACGGCGCCATGCCGGGTCGGCCGACCTCGGCGGCGCCGGTGGCGAACATCTTGAGCTCGTGCTCGAGGTAGGTCGCCTTTGCGGCGGCGTTGTCGGGTCCGACGAACCCGTGAACGGCGACAGCGATGCCGGCGTCCTCGCTCGGGTGGCCCATCTCAGCCCATGCGCTGCGGTAGGCGTGGCCGTACTGGGCCCAGTGCTGCGGGGTGCCGCCCAGGATGCCGAGGAACATCGGCACGCCGAGCTCGACGGCACGGCCCACCGAGCTGGGGCTGCCGCCTGTGCCGAGCCAGATCCGCAGCGGCTGCTCCGGGCGAGGAACGATGAGCGCGTCGGCCAGAGGGCGCTCGCGGTGCGGGCCGTCCCACGTGAGCCGCTCGTTCGCGTTGAGGGCGAGGAGCATCTCGAACTTGGAGGCGTACAGCAGGTCGTAGTCGCCCTCGTCGTAGTCGAAGAGCCCGAACGTGATGGACGACGACCCACGTCCGGCCACCGCCTCAACGCGACCCGGGGCCAGAGCAGATGCGGTGGCGAGCTGCTGAAGAACCCGCACCGGGTCATCGGTCGACAGCACCGTCACGGTGGTGCCCAGCTTGATGCGCTGCGTGGACGCGGCGGCAGCGACCACCATCGACGTCGGCGACGACAGCGGCATCGAGGCGGTGTGGTGCTCCCCGAAGCCAAAGAAGTCCAAGCCCACCTCCTCAGCCAGGTGCACGGCCTCCAGGGCCTCGCGGATGGCCTGAGCGGTCGAGCCGTAGCCGCCGCCAGAGTCGCTGTGACTGGTGCGGGGAGTGTTGCCGAACGTGTAGACGCCGAGCTCGAAGCTCATCTCAGTGGTCCTTCTCAGAAGCGGAACGGGTGCTGGTCTTGGCGTTGCTGGCCGGTGAGGTCTGGGGGCACACGGGCTCCTTGGTGCCCTTGGTGCCCTTGGTCTTGCGGATGCTGGCGCCGAGTCGGTGCTCGCTGTTGCGTCGCATCGCCTCCTCGGTGCCCGGTGCGCCGGGTGCGACCGGGCCGTCGGTGGCGGCGCTGGCGCGCAGGCCGTCGAGGAGCACGTGCAGGAGCCGGGCGGACGCCTGCTCGGAGATGTCGTGGGTGCGCTCGACGAGGCCCGCGTTCGCCATCAGCAGCAGCACGACGTCCTGGGTGGTGAAGTCGTCGCGCAGCACGCCAGCGGTGCGAGCGCGGGCGACCAGCTTCACCAGCCCCTTGAACGCGCGCGCCCGGACGGCCTCGATCTCGGGGGCGCGAGCGACGTCCATCGTCACCAGGTCGGCCATGCCGCGGTCGCGCGTCTGCATGGCGCCGACCGCGGTGACGTAGGACGCGAACCCGTCCCACGGGTCCGGGTTAGCCAGGGCCGCCTCCACGGCGTCGAGCTCCTCGACCATGCGCTCGGCGAACACCGCCTCGATGAGGTCGCCTCGCGTGGCGAAGCGCCGGTACAGGGTTGCGTTGCCTGTGCCTGCGAGGCGGGCGATGTCGTCCAACGGGGCGTCAAGCCCATGCTCGGCGAACACCGTACGGGCGGCTTCGACGATGGCGGCCCGGTTGCGGGCGGCGTCTGCTCTCAGCTCCATGGTCATCACAACCTACGTCAAGTGGGGGACATTCCCCACTTGAAGGAGAATTTCTGGGCGGGTGGTCGCCAGACCCCTCGACCTGACCTCCCGGAGGTTCGCAGCCAGTGGCGGTGGGGCGCGGTGACGGCACTCGCGGTGGCACCGGTGCTGCGGTGGGCCACGCCTCACGAGTACGCCAGGCTGAAGCAGCAGGCAGCAGAGCACCCCCGGTGGTGGAACCGGCGGCTGAAGCCAAGGTTGCAATGAACCCGATCGTGGAGCGAGCCTCCGTTCGCGCGTCGGCGCACCAGGCGACTCGCTGACTTGAGTGTGGGCAGTGCGCACTCATCTCGGCAGATCCGGACGCCTCTGCGCGGAGGGTCAGCAACCTCAATCGCATGGGGGCGCTCCCGGGCGCAAGGGGTTCGGCCCGTCCCAACGCGACGCTGCCCCCAAACCTGATGGTCTGGGGGCAGTGGTGTCTCCAGGGCAGGTCGCGCTTGCGGAGCGCCTCGTGGGGTCGGCGGGTGTCGATGAGCAGCACGGAGTCGTCGTTCTGGACGAGCTCCCACCCGTCAGCTTCTGCGTCCTCGCGTGCGCCGTCAGGCGCGGCCTCCCAAGTGTCCGCGTTCCAGGTTGGGGCTCGTAGGGCTCGGAGTAGAGCCGCTGCTCGAGGAGGCCAGTGAGGATGCGTCGCTCTGCAGACACCAGCGCGATGCGGTTGCGGCGGTTCGTGGCCACGAAGTGCGGCTCGGTGGGCTCCGTGGTGCACAGCATCAGACGCTGGCTGTGGCTCAAGCGGTCCTGACGGCAGCCTCGCCGCGCAGGAGCCGCACGACGCCGCTGGGGTAGCCGGCCACGAGCGGTAGGTGCGAGAACCGCAGGTTGTCTGCTCCCACGATGGTGGTGCGCCCTCGCCCCGGGCGACGGGGAGGCGCCTCCTCTGCATCGGTTGGACGACCCCGGTGAGGTCGCGTTGACGCAGATGGACCGTCGTGGCCCCGGCGGTGGCCATCAACCCGGGAGTTTCCTGGCCGGAAGAGCTTCCGGGTTGGAGTTTCCCTACCGGAATGAGGAGCTGCCTGTCCGGAAGCAGGTTTCCCGTTCGGAGTTCAGGAAGCTCCCGTCGGAATCCGCAGGGGACCCTTGCGCCGCTCGAGCCAACCCGGACGGTCTTCCTCGAGCCGCAGCAGATTCCCTCAGAGTCTTCTGCTGCTCGAAGTACCGGTCCCGGTAGTGCCAGCACCAGAGATCGTTGACGATGCCCTGTTTTATAAGGACACTAGATCGATGAGTTCTCTTGTCCATGTCACCACCGACCCGGCAGCTGAGCTGCGATTGGCGCGCGCCTGGATGGCACTCGCCGTGTGGTCGCCCTCAGCTTCCGATGCTCAGAGTGAGCACGGAGGAAGGAACGAACGTGATGACCCCCCACAACACGAGTGCGCCCCCCAGCGTGGATGACGGCGCGACGGAGTCCCCGGCGCAGTCCCCGCAAGTGCGACCCGCAGGCTCAGTCGCCGCAGAGGAGTACTTCTCTCCCAAGTCGACGGCCACACGCGACGAGATGTTGGGGGCTCGGGACCAGCTCCACCAGCAGCGCGCGCTCGGACTGTTCGTTGTGAGGGAATCCGACCAGTGGGACAAGGTGCTGCTCGACGCCATCCGCGACCGGACCTACCTGCCGCACCGCAACGTGCCGGAGGTTGAGGCCGTCCGACAGGCCGGAATGCAGCCGCTCACCCTTGAGAGCTTCACCGTCTCCATGTCGCTACCTGACGGCACAGTCCAACAGACGCAGGTCTTCGTCGAGTCGTGCATGTCCGGCAGGACCAAGGCCGTGCTGTTCTCCTTTGGCGGCTACTGGCACCTGTGGTGTCAGGCTTCGGCAGCCAAGGTCGACGACGAGAAGGGCATCAACGACTTCACGGCCATTCTTGTCCAAGTGGTCCGCCGGCTGCGTCCCAAAACGGTCTACGCTGCCAACTTCTCTCGACTCGTGCGGTCCATGAGTCAGGCCCACAAGCTCGCCGATGCCTTCAGCGAGTGCGTTGACGAAGTCTGCGTCGGAGAGCTCAAGTTCGACTTCGCGGGGTCCAGCCCTGTTGGTCACCTCATGGTGACGATGTTGTCCTGGGCAGCGGCCATGGAACGCGACGCCATCGTCACCAGGCTGTTGGCAGGGAGGATCGCGAAGTGGCGACGCAACGAGTGGCCCTTCGGCGACCACACCATCCCGTTCGGGTACAGGCTCGACGAGAAGCGGCTGGTGCCTGATGAGTCACAGAAGACGATCGTTCGGAAGATGTTGCTGATTCTCTCGTCTGACCTACCACCCGGCGAGATGATCCGACAGCTCGACGACGCGGGGGTGACCTCGATGCGTTCGCACCGTCGTCTCCAAGAGAAGTCCCCCCTTGGGGCGCTGACCTCGCCGTACGCGGCGGTCAACGCCTTGTACTCCTGGGGATCGCTTTACGTGACCGGCGAGTTCCTGTTCCGGCTGGCGTCTAGCTTCCACGGCATCGACGAACTTGCTGGTGTCCCCATCTCACGATTCGAGGTCGAGGGCACGGGGTTGCCCGATCAAAGCGACCCGGGCGAGATGCAGATGCTCTATGAGGTTGGTGTCCCAGATGGCGGCTGGGCGGAAGCGGAGATCCTCGACGCCTTCACCTTGAGGGCTGCACAGCACTTCCGCGCCCTCGTGAGCCGCGGCCGAACACACAACCGGCCCATGACGGCGCCCGTGGCTGCCTCCTCGGAGAATGTCTCGCTGCTTCAGACGTTCCTGCCCTCGCAGGCCTCCATGGGCAACGACCGGGTGAGTCAGCAGCGACGCAACGCGGCCGCGGCGAAAGCTGTCGTCTCGCCTCTGACCGGACGCGGCTTCCACGACGGTGAGTACTACTACGAGATGCACACCGTGACGACCGGCACGATGCGCATGTCTCGGTGGAAGCTCGACGATTCCTTCGACCTCGACGGCGTGTTCGAGCGCCCGAAGTTCCCTGAGGCCACCGCCGGTGACGGCCACGGAGGCGGGCGATGAGAGCCGGGCGCACCGTCAGGAGCCCCATCACTGCCGACTCCTCCGACGCGCAGATCGTGGGCTACCCAGATCAGCAGAAGTTCCTACGCGGACTTGCCGATGCCCTCTCGCATGCGCTCCGCACGGGTGTCGCCGTCGCGATGCAGCCCAGTCAAAACCTGTTCGTGGACGGGTCGTCCCACAGCCTCACGGACTCCTACGATCAACGAGTCAGCGCTTGGGAATCGATCCTCGAGGAGGCCGACCGGGCGGCGCGGAGGGCGAAGTCCCTCGCCATGAGCGCTGTCGACGAGGAAGAGGCAGAGGAATGGTCTTCCGAGTTCCGCAAGCATCGCAACCGGTCGCGCGAGGCACGCGCCGAACTCGATCGGTTGCGTGAAAGCAGCACCCGCACAACCCACACACCCGCAGTTGCCTTCGACGCGCTGACCGACATCTGGCTTCGAGCCCTGACCAACATCGGCACGACTCCACGCTTCCCTCAAGAGCAGAAGCAAGCGTTCGACACCGTGGTGCCGCACCTAGGCCTGGTGCCCATCCGGGGCGTGTGGTGGGGCTTCGCTGTTGTGCGCATCAACACAACCGAAGGGATGGCGGAGCTCGGCCCGATCTGGTGGCGGTACGGACGGATGGGAGGCGGGGTAGGGACCCGCGCTGCCTCGATGGACGTCCCGGCAACCGACAAGGCCTCGCGCAGACAGCTACGGCATAAGCTCGTGAGATCGGGTCGAATGAGTCCTGCCGCCGCGATGACTGCGATGTCAGCGCCGTTCCCGCAACTGCCCCAAGTGCTGCTCCACGCACTCTGCGGCGAGCCCCTCCCCTCGTGGGTTGGCCCGCAATGGCGTGACCCGATCTTCATGCAATGGGTGGTCGACGTCTACACCGATGAGGAGTGGGCTTGGCTCGGCAACGGAAAGTGGGGTCGCACTTCGGCGTTGCGGCAGTTCTGCGCTGATCAAGCAGCCGCTCTCGGGGAGGCAAGCATCAGCAACCTGGAACGGGTCGTCGGCGGTGGACTAGTGAAGGCGCTGCGCACTCTTTCGACACGGGGGCGCGGAACCAAGATCCGTCCCCCCGGCGAGTCGGCGAGGTGGTTCGAGGGCCCCTCGGGAATCTACAGGGACAGGGTGTGCAAGCCCCACGTCTGTGGCGCCTGCGGCGGCACCTCCATGATCGCTGTCCGCGTTCCTGAGGTGACAACCGATCTGCTGTGCGAGTGCGGTGCCATGGCCGGACGATCAACCGGTGCCTTGGCTCCAGAGGGGCTACGGTTCCCGGACGAGTACCGTCAACTTCGCATCCCAGCCGACGAAGCACTTGAAGAGGTCCGCGAGACGTACGGAGGCCTGAACGGCCTGTCGCCGCGTATGCGTGAGCTGCTGTTGACCTCACCGCTTCTCGACACCGGCGCTACTCAGCTGCAGCTAGCGCGCGCGGCGGGCGCGCCTGAAAAGCCGCTTGGAGGCATCTCAACGATCCTGCTGGGACTAGAAGTGGCCGGCCTAGTCACACATGACGACGCGCGTCCCGCGCTGTGGAGCTATACCGAGGCGGGGCGTGAGGCGGTCCGCTGCGGAACAGGTTGACGCGTCCCGAACGCGTTCGCCGTTCGAGCTCACGCACCCGGAGTCCGGCAGCAAGGTGTGGTGGACGTGTGACGATCGCGCAATCCTGCAGGTGCGCCTGCCGGGGACCGCGATCGCTATCGTGACGGCGCGCCTCCCAAGACCGTGAAAGGCGCGCCATCCCGCTGCGCCAGCGGCGCGGACCGGCACCATGGGCTCTATGGAGCCACTCACGGTCGCCCTTCCCGACGGGCGACAGGTCGCCTACCTCGACGGCGGAGACCCCGCGGGCTACCCGGTGCTCGGACTGCACGGCACGCCCGGCTGCCGGCTGAACCGCCTGCCCGACGACACGGTGTACGCACGCTCTGGCGTCCGCTACATCACCACCGACCGTGCTGGCTACGGTCAGTCCTCGCGTCACCACGGCCGAGCTGTGGCCGACGAGGCCGCGGATGTGGGCGACGTAGCCGACGCGCTCGGCTTGGACCGCTTCTCCGTCGTTGGCGGGTCTGGGGGCGGACCGCATGCCCTGGCGTGCGCCGCGTTGCTGGCTGGCCGGGTCGAGCGCGTCGCCTGCCAGTCCAGCCTGGCCCCGCTCGGTGAGGGAGGGCTGAGCCGCGCCGAGTGGCTCTACGAGATGGCACCGGAGGCCGCCGAGTCGCTCGAGTGGGCCGACAACGGCGAGACCTACCTCGAAGCCAGGATCCGGTCGGCGATGGCCAGGATGGAACAGGCTCCGGCCTCCGACCCGGCGACGTTCCTCGGAGAGGGCATGGGCGAGGGCGACCAAGAGGTTCTCGCCCGTCCGGAGGTCATCGAGGTCTTCACGCGCATCATGGCCGAGCAGTCCGCGCACGGCGTTGGAGGTGCGGTGGACGACACCTTGGCCTTTGCGCGCCCGTGGGGGTTCGACCTGAGCACCATCACCGTCCCAGTGCTGCTCACCTACGGACTCCAGGACTTCTCCTGCCCAACCAACCACGGGCGCTGGCTCGCCCGTCACCTTCCGACGGGGTTGGTCGTCGAGGACGAGACCGGCGGGCACCTGCCACAGGACCTCAAGGCCGAGATCGCGAGCACCTTCGGCTGGCTGCGGGCCGGCGAGCTGCCCGCACCCTTCGGGTCGCCGCTCTAGCGGCGAGCGTCGCAGTGCGTCGGGTGCTAACGCCTCGAGGCTGAACCGGCGGCCGCTAACCCGCTGCGGGTAGCCGGGGCGGTGGCGGCGCACCGGGTTGGGCTTTGGCGTCGTCGAGCTCGGTGGACAGCCGTGCCCCGCAGCCGGGTGAGCCGTTCTGCGAACTGACCCTGTTTCGCGCTGAACTCGGCCAAAGTTACGCGGTTGTCACCCATCGCAACGCACCTTGCTGCCGAACTCACGCCCTCTAACGCGAACGCGGATTGCTCAAGTTGAAACGCCTGGACATGCGAAAGCCTGAGGTAGTCCGAAGCTGTCCCCCTGAGTCGTCGACCTACGACGTCCGCGGCCGCAGCGACGGCCCCCCTATGCGATTGAGGTGTGATAGCCAAGCGCGCGGATCGCGGCAGAACCGGATGGTTCGCCCGCACTGCGAGCCGAGCCCCCGAGAGGCCACAAGGTCTGTTTAGCTACCAGTCACAGGACTCTCTCATCGAGACCTTCCTCGTGTCGGATGGTTGCCAAAACTACCCTGCAAGATACTATCCTGAGAGATAGTATCTTGGATGATAGTTACCTGGGAGGCGCAATGGCGTTCATCGGCAGAGACGAGCACCTGCGTCGGCTGGACCAGTTACTCACCCGCGCCCGGGAAGAGGGTGCGAAGCCCGGGCGGGCCGTCCTCATCCGTGGGCGGCGACGTGTCGGCAAGTCCAGCCTCGTTGAGGTGTTCGTAGAGCGCGTAGACGTGCCGCACCTGTTCTTCGCCGCCACCGGGCGCCCCGTCAAGGACGAACTGCGCCTGTTCGCGCAGGAAGCTGCGGACTCCAACCTCCCAGGAGCTGACCTGTTCAACGATGTCCAGCTCGAGAGCTGGGACGCTGCCCTGCGCCTGTTGAACAGCGCGGTCGGAGATGCCGGGAGCATCGTCGTCTTCGACGAGATGCCCTACCTCATCGCGGCTGACCCCGACTTCGAGGGAACGCTGCAGCGGGCGTTCGACCGCGACCTCTCGCGGCGCAAGTGCCTGCTCATCGGCATCGGGTCGGACATCGCGGTCATGGAGGCGCTCAACACCTACGGGCGACCGTTCTACCAGCGGGCGACCGAGATAGTCGTGCCCCCGCTGACGCCGGCCGAGGTGGGCGCCATGCTCAACCTCGACGCCGCGGACGCCTTTGATGCCTACCTGGTGACCGGAGGGCTCCCACTCATCTGCGACGAATGGCCGCCCGGGCTGTCGTTGTGGGAGTACCTCGAGGAGGCGCTGTCTCACCCGACCTCAGCTCTCCTGGTGTCCGCGGAACGCTCGCTGGCTGCCGAGTTCCCCCAGGACGTGCAGGCCCGCCTGGTGCTCGGCACCATCGGTTCCGGTGAACGGACCTTCACCAAGATCGCGCAGCGCAGCGGCGACCTCCAGCCAGGGTCGCTGAACCGGGCGCTCAAGCTTCTCGTCGAGAAGCGGGTGGTCGCCGTCGACCAGCCCTTGTCGACCAAGACCAGCGCCAAGGACAAGCGCTATCGCATCGACGACACCTACCTGCGGTTCTGGCTCGAGTTCCTGGGCCCGTACCTTCCAGAGATCGAGCGGGGCCGCGGCGACCGGGTCCTCGTCCGCATCCGACGGTCCTGGACGTCGTGGCGGGGCCGCGCGATCGAGCCCGTCCTGCATGAGGCTCTTGACCGGCTTGGGCCTGACGTCAGCCACACCACGGACGGCGTCCCTGGTGTGGTCGGCAGCTACTGGACCCGTACGAACGACCCTGAGATAGACATCGTCGTCGCCGACAGGCAGGCGCCAGCGAAGACCGTCGTCGCCGTGGGGTCCATCAAGTGGTTGGAGACGGCCGCCTTCGACAGCCACGACCTCGCGGCGCTGCTCGTACACCGCACGCAACTACCCGGGGCCGACCCGGATACGCCCCTCATTGTCATCTCGCGCTCCGGGTGCAAGGTCGACGGAGTGACGCACCTCGGTCCCGACGACCTCATCGCCGCCTACAGGACGCAGATCCCGGCACCCGCCGAACCAGCCCCGACGACTGAGTAGTCTTCGTTGGGGCCGCCTGCCGCAACCCGGTTGGATGGGGCGCCCGGCCGGCGTTTCCGCCGTGGACGGAAGTTTCCTCTACGGAGGGCGGGAAACTTCCAGCGGAATCCGCACGGGCGCTTCACTCGGGCGCGAAGTCAGGCCACTCCTCATGGAGCGCATCGCCGAGGTGATGACCCTCCGAGTCGCGCACCTCCATCGTCAGGCAATCGTGAGAACCGCCGTCGAGCGCGACGAGTGCACCGTGGGTGAGTCCGTTCATCGCCCATCGCAGGAGGCTCTGCAATGCGTCCACGTCTTCTGGGGCGGTGAGTCGCTGGCGTAGATGGATAGCGGCAGGCTCGACGTCCTCACTACCTAGTGAACTGCGCTCAAGGGCTGAAAGTGCCTCACCAACCCACCCATCAACGTTCCGCGCTAGTGCTCGTAGCAGCGCCTCTCGGGATTCACGGCTTTCCACTCCAGGCCAGTCCATGCCCTCATCTTCCCGGTAGGGCGCGTCCGACCTTCGGCATGAGCGGATGTCTGCGCGGCAGGATTTATCACACCTCAATCGCAGAGGGGGGCGACGGCAACGGCGCCGGCCATGGACTGATACGCGGACGTCTGTCAGTCTGACGATCAAGTTCTACGCTGAGGATGTCCCATGCTTGATGGACAGTTCGAGACAGACGACGCATTGAGGGTGGACCACCCCGCACTGGGTCACGGGAGCGGCCGCCGAACAGCCTCTCCCAGTTCGCCAGAGGCTCTGCTCGTCGAGATTTGGGAACGCAAGCAGGCCACACGCCTAGGGCCGCGCGAGCAGCAGTTCCTGGCGCGCCCTGAGGTACGTGACTTGGCCACGTGCGGCACGTACCACCTCGAGGAAGGCGCGAAGTTCGCTGTCCGCCGCAAT
This sequence comes from Nocardioides sp. 31GB23, assembly GCF_040012395.1. Classification (NCBI taxonomy): domain Bacteria; kingdom Bacillati; phylum Actinomycetota; class Actinomycetes; order Propionibacteriales; family Nocardioidaceae; genus Nocardioides; species Nocardioides sp. 31GB23. The sequence goes on from NZ_JBDYKJ010000044.1 coordinate 38,447, forward strand.
CCTCATCACCATTTGCTTCTCGCCGAGTGGCTCACAGAGGTGCGCGCGATCCAAGCTGCCGAGCAGCGATCCCGGGGCCGTAAACCAGGTGAAACGGCTACCCCTACACCGCGGTGCTGATCGCGTCGGCATGGCCGGGGCGCGGCGCCCGCCTCTGACTGGGTATGTCCCTATTGCACGGACGCTTTTCTTCCACCTCAACCACCTAGTCGAGCATACGGTGCCGTAATCGAAGAGTTGTGAAGTGGCGCGGTGAATCCATAGCGCATGTGCAGAAAGAGACGATTTCCTTGACATCAAAAATCGAGTCTGGGACACGACCGTTGAGCCGTGTTTCGAGTGTCTGACCTTCCGCCGTATCCGCGCCCCGATCCGCGGCCAGCTGGGCAACAGGCCGATGAGAGCCGAACACTCTGGCAGTCGACGCAGACGAAGACTCTCGTCACCGGTGCCGCCATCGTAGCTGCTTTCGTTCTCGGAGTCGGGGTCGGCGCAGTGGTCGCAACCGACGCGGAGGGACCGGATCAAACGGGTGCCCCCGCATCCGCCGCCTCGCTGGAGCGCAGCGCTGTCGAGCAGGCGCGCATAGACAGGCGCACGGAGCGGAGACTGGAGCGGTTGGCGGAGCGCGACAAACAACGAGAGGAACGCCGAGCCGGGCAGGCACGGGCCGAGATGACGAAGCGCGCTGCTGCAGCTTGTGCGGAGATTGACGGCCTTGCAACCGAATCGCGGGCACGGAGCCAAGAAGCCGCATTGCGCTGCGAGGCGGACCAGTTCGTCGCGTTTATCGGTTGGGACGGAGACGACACCACCGTCTACTGGACGCGCTGGTGGCGCGTCGGCAGCGCGCCTGCCCGCGTGCTGGCGAGCGCTTTCTCTCGCCGGACGTCGGGTCCCTTCCCCGCACCCCCAGCACCAGCCCCGGTTCCACCGGCCCCCGCTCCTGCCGCCCCTGCACCGGCCGCGCCGTTCACCCCCCAAGGGCCCGCCGGGTATCCCTACACCGGGAACAACGGGTACACCGGCCCGCGCTGCTACGCGCCTGGCGGCGTGTGGTGGAAACCCTGCTGACCGCCACGCGAGGCAGGCGGCACTGATGGAAAGGGCTGCGCGTCGACCCTCACAACCCCTTGGCCGAGTTGCGGCCCGGTCTCGACGACGAAGAGCTCGCGGCCTACCTACGGTTCTGATCGCCAGCGATGCAGCCTGGGGCGGACCACACCGGATGATCAACCAACCGGCCGCCTTGCTGCTCGAGGTCACCTGAGGCGGGCGGACAAGCGGACGCTCCCGCCACGGAGCGAGCGCCCTCGGCCTCTAGGTGCCTGCCCCGTTGTCCGGCGAGGAGACGTAGACGACCTCACCGATCACAGGAGGCGGTAGCAGGCCACGCGGGACAATCGGGACTGCTGCACGAGTAGGTGACAGGTCAGGTCACGCAGCCTGAGTGGTTGTCGTGGTCTCGTTCGTGGTCATGATGGTCTCGTACTCGATGGGGGTCAATCGGCCGAGCGAGGC